>CALWEE010000274.1 GCA_944376975.1 uncultured Lachnospiraceae bacterium | reverse complement strand
GCGTCCATCTTCTGAAAGACTTCCTCTTTGGAAAAGCCGGTGACAGCCCATGTGCCGTTCTCCACGCCGAAGACCAGCTTGCCACCCTTGCCGTTGGCAAAGGCCACCACGGTCTTCATGTATTTCTCGCTTTTGGCAGGAATCTCGCTTTTAAACTCTATATTTTCGGATTCACCGGCGAAAATCTCTTCCGCGGTCATCTCGACCACCTCCTTCACGTTTTCATGTTACACGATGAGCATACAGATCCATCTCGATGCGACTTGAGGCGTTGCTCACAGCAACCCCCTCAAATATTACCTCTTAACGATGCGGAGAGTCTTTTTCACTTACGATAGTGGCAGTTCCGCCATATAGCCCATCCACTCACCTCGCCATGATAATCTTATAATAGGATACCCAAAATTACGATAACAGTCAACACGCGCGTAGCTTCCCGTAAGCCGAAAAAGTTGCGCAAAGCGCGAAAATTCGAGTCATACATCGCTTATGTCCTCGCGATCACAAGCCCCATTTAAAAAATCACAGAGAAACCTTGAGGAAAAGCGCGCCATGCGCTATACTATATAAGGCATCCGCCAAAAGACCCAAACGGGAAAAGCTTTATAAAATACAACACTTTTTAAGGAGATGTGGAAATATATGAAATTAGGAATCGTCGGTCTGCCTAACGTGGGAAAAAGCACATTGTTCAACTCATTGACCAAAGCAGGCGCTGAATCCGCCAATTATCCATTCTGTACCATCGACCCGAATGTGGGCATCGTTTCCGTTCCGGATCATCGGCTGGACGTTCTGGCCCGTCTGTACGATTCAGCCAAGATCGTTCCCGCGGTCATCGAATTTGTCGATATCGCCGGGCTTGTAAAGGGCGCGTCCAAAGGCGAGGGCCTTGGCAACCAGTTTTTATCCAATATCCGGGAGGTCGACGCCATTGTCCACGTGGTCCGCTGCTTTGAAGACGACAACATCGTCCATGTTGACGGAAGCATCGATCCGCTGAGAGATATCGAAACGATCAACCTGGAACTGATCTTTTCCGACATGGAAGTTATGGAGCGCCGCTACTCCAAAGTGAGCAAGGGCGCGAGAAACGATAAAACGCTGGCCAAGGAAGCCGATCTTGTCAAACGGGTCATCGATCATCTGGAAGCCGGCAACATGGCCCGCAGCCTTGCCATCGACGACGAGGAAGAACTGGCCCTCATCCAGAGTTTCAACCTGCTCACATGGAAGCCGGTCATCTACGCGGCCAATGTAAGCGAGGACGATCTGGCCGACGACGGCGCGTCCAACGCTTTTGTGGCGTCTGTCCGGGAATACGCGGCGAAGGAAGGTTCCGAAGTGTTTGTCATCTGCGCCCAGATCGAGCAGGAGATCGCCGAGCTGGACGACGACGAAAAAAAGATGTTCCTGGAAGATCTTGGGCTTTCCGAATCGGGTCTGGAAAAACTGATCAAGGCAAGCTATCGGCTTCTCGGACTGATCAGTTATCTGACAGCGGGCCCCACCGAAAGCCGGGCATGGACCATCAAAAAAGGGACGAAAGCGCCCCAGGCCGCCGGAAAGATCCATTCGGATTTTGAACGGGGCTTTATCAAAGCCGAAGTGGTCAGCTATGACGACCTGATGGCCTGCGGCAATTACAACGCCGCCAAAGAAAAAGGGCTTGTCCGCATGGAAGGAAAAGAATACGTGGTCAAAGACGGCGACGTGGTCCTCTTCCGCTTCAACGTCTGATCGCCCGATCGAAAAAACGATCTTACCGGCTGCCGCCAAAATCCCGCGGCAGCCTTTTCTTTTCTCCGGTTTTATGTTATCATTATTAATATTGCTTCAGCAATTTATTAAAGGTATTAATAAAACCAAGGAGGCCATCCATGGATATCAACTACGAATTGTACAAAGTCTTTTATTTTGTCGCGAAAACCCTCAGTTTTTCCGAGGCTTCAAAAAAATTATATATATCCCAGTCCGCGGTGAGCCAGTCCATAAAGGCTCTTGAGAAAAAGCTGAACCAGCATCTTTTCATCCGCAGCACCAAGCGGGTCAAGCTGACGCCGGAGGGGGAAGTCCTTTTTAAGCATATCGAACCGGCGATCAATCTGATCACCCGGGGGGAAAACCAGATACTGGACGCCAGCACGTTAAACGGCGGCCAGCTGCGCATCGGCGCCAGCGACACCATCTGCCGTTATTTCCTCGTGCCTTTCCTGAAAGATTTTCATGAACATTTCCCCAATGTCCATATCAAAGTGACCAACCAGACTTCCGCCCGCTGCGTGGATCTTCTGGAAAACGAGCAGGTGGATCTGATCGTGACCAACTTTCCCAATCCCCGCATCCATTCCATCAGCCACGTGCGGAAGCTGAAGGAATTTCACGATGTGTTCATCGCCAACCGGCATTTTGAGCATTTGAAAGGGAAGGACCTGTCTTTGGAAGAACTGTTGGGCTATCCCATCCTGATGCTGGACAAGAACAGCATGACCAGCGAGTTCCTCCACAGCCTTTTCCAGCAAAAGCAGCTGGATCTGGTCCCGGAGATCGAACTGAGCAGCAACGACCTGCTCATCGACCTGGCCCGCATTGGTCTTGGGATCGCTTTCATCCCGGACTTCTGCCTGCCGGAGAACGATCCGGATCTGTTCATCCTGCGCACCAACGAACGGCTGCCTTCCCGGCACCTCGTCGTCGGCTATAATTCCAAAGCGCCG
>CALWEE010000273.1 GCA_944376975.1 uncultured Lachnospiraceae bacterium | reverse complement strand
TAAAGACCGCTCCATCCTTAAAGCGGCGGGACCGTACAGGACTTTCACCTGTTTCCCTATTCTCCGGAAGGCCTGAGGCCTTCCGGCACCTGAATGTATTGAATTATTTGTTGCGTAAGTGATATCCGCCGTTTCGGCGGGTTCACTTTTTTACAGGCATTTGCTCCAGCCGCAGGCTTTGCATATATTGCAGCCTTCTTCAAATACGAGCGGCTCGCCGCATTCCGGGCAGTACATTCGGTTCAGCTCGGAATCGTTGCTCACTGCCTTGGGCTTGGGCACTTTCTTGGCCGGTTTTCCGGTCTTCTGACCCGCTTTTTCGGCCAGTTCCGCCTGCATTTCGTTGTACATATCCATCAGGGCGTTGCCTACGGCCATCGGACAGCAGGCGCCTTTGCTCGTATCCTTCCGCGTCACCCGACGGGCCGTGTAAGACGGACAGGAACCGCTGGAATTGAGCTGATCCACGATGGTGGCGATGTCGATGCCGCCCCGGGCGCTGATGGATATCATACGGGACAGGCCCACCATGAAGTTGTTGCAGCCGCCGGTGGAACCTTTGCTCAGATAAGTTTCCAGAAGGGCGCCTGTGTTCGGGTCGAACAGGGCGATACAGTGCAGGCTTCCGCAGCCGGTCATGAGCTTGCGTTTCTTGCCGACCACGTCGTCCGTGACAAGAAGGATCTCGCCCCGCTTCAGCCCTTCTCCGGCGGATACTTTCTTCGCCTCGGACTTGCCGCTGGTATTCAGGATGCCCAGCCGGCGGCAGCCGTCCCGGAAGATGGTGATGCCTTTCAGGCCCTTGTCATAAGCGTACATGTAAAGATTCTCCGTCTCCTCCACAGTGAAACTGTTGGGGACATTGACGGTGGAACTGATGGACGCGTCGATATGGGTCTGCCATATGGACTGCATATCGATCCGCTGACGGTAATCCAGCGTCATGGCGGTCACGAAATGATCCGGCAGTTCACTGTCGCTCTTCAGGCCGTGCTGCTTCATGTAGTCGGCCACGATCTTCGTATAGACTTTATAGTACACATCGGTCCCGTGAAGGGATTCGGTCTTGCGTTCATAATAGTTGGCATATACCGGTTCGATACCGCCGGAAATGCCCAGCATGGTGGACAGGGTGCCTGTCGGCGCGATGGTGAGGAGCTGAGAGTTCCTCAGGCCGTAACGGCGGACCATATCCCGTGTTTTCTCTGTGGTGTTCGCTTCAAAATACGGCGTGGACATGATCTTGTCCGTATCGCAGGCTTCAAACGGCCCCAATTCCTTCGCCAGCATCGCCGACGCCGCGATGGCGGAATCAGCCATGGCGAAACCGATCTTATCGCACATTTCCACCGCTTCCGCGTCGCCGTAGGTCAGGCCCAGTTTGATGAGGCAATCCGCCAGGCCCATGATGCCCAGGCCGATCTGACGCCACCGGGCCACGCTTTCCCGCTGTTCCTGCAGCGGATGGAGCGGCAGGCCTTCTTCCAGCACTTCATTGAGGGCTTTGACAGCCACGCCTACGCAGTGCTTCAGCCCTTCAAAATCAAAACGGGCATTGTCTGTAAAAGGATCGGTCACGAAGGCGGACAGGTTGATGCTTCCAAGCAGGCAGCTTCCGCCCGCGGGAAGGGGTTCTTCCGCGCAGGGATTGACGCCCGCGTAGGAAAAGTCCTCCGTGTTGCTCAAAAGGTTCCAGTCGGAAATACGGTCCCAGAACAGGGCGCCCGGTTCCGCGTAATCCCAGTTGGTCTCGGCGATCTTATGGAAAAGGTCTCTCGCGTTGACCACTTTTTCGATCTCCTCGCCGGTCGCTTCCCGTGTATAGTGGAGCGTATAATTTTCATTGTTCTTTACCGCTTCCATGAAATCCTTATGGATACGGATGGATATGTTGGCCTTCGTCACCTTTTCCAGGTCGGTCTTCAGGTCGATGAACTCCTCCACATCCGGATGGGAACTGTCAATGGAGATCATGAGCGCGCCTCTGCGGCCGTTCTGGCCGATCAGGGCGGTTACAAGGGAATACAGTTCCATAAAGGATACCGCGCCGCTGGTCTCCTTGGCCGCGTTGTTGATGCGGGCGCCTCTGGGACTCAGCCTGGATATGTCCACGCCGCAGCCGCCGCCGTAGCTGTACGTGCGCGCCAGCTTTTTCGCGCAGTCAAATATGCTTTCGATATTGTCTTCCGGCGGATCCACCACGTAGCAGTTGGAATAGGTCACTTTCCGCCCTTCCTTGTCCAACCCTCTGTTGGACAGGATACGTCCCCCAAATAAGAACTTTTTCTCCCGGATATACGCGGCGATCTCTTCGTTGCCCCCGCTGATCCGTTCCACCCAATGATCGAATGTTTCTTCTTCATTACAATACTTTTTGGTCCAGATATCGGTTCCCAGCTGATTATCTTTCCCAAGCCATTCCTCTACCGTCATCTTCTTTGTACTCCTTTATCTAACGCTGTGATACATACGATGTTACCACGATATCTTTCTGTTTTCAAGATGTATTTTTTACGCCTCTGCACTACATATTGTGTATTATTGACGGATTTTTCTTTTTTTATACGATATATGCCTTCCTTCTCTCCGGGTGTCGCCCATATAACGCGGCGGCCGCGAAAGGAAGCGGCCATCTGTTCTTGATCTATTTTATCCTAAAAATATTTTTTTCATGAAAAAACCCCAGAGGCCAGGCCTCTGGGGTAAATAAGATCTTTGTATGAAACGCCGGTATTACTCGATGATCGTAGCAACACGGCCGGATCCTACTGTACGTCCGCCTTCACGGATAGCGAATGTAAGACCCTGCTCCATAGCGATCGGATGGATCAGTTCGATGGTCATCTCTACGTTATCGCCAGGCATGCACATCTCTGTACCTTCCGGCAGAGTGATAACACCTGTGATATCGGTTGTTCTGAAGTAGAACTGAGGTCTGTAGTTGTTGAAGAACGGAGTATGACGTCCACCTTCATCTTTTGTCAGAACGTAAACCTGAGCTGTGAATTTTTTGTGGGGATGAACGCTGCCCGGTTTCGCGAGAACCTGACCTCTTTCGATCTCTGTTCTCTGAACACCACGGAGCAGACAACCGATGTTATCACCAGCCTGAGCTTCGTCAAGAAGTTTACGGAACATCTCGATACCTGTTACAACAACTTTACGTGTTTCTTCTTTAACGCCTACGATCTCAACTTCTTCAGATACATGCAGAACACCACGTTCTACTCTACCTGTGGCAACTGTACCACGGCCTGTGATGGAGAAGATGTCCTCGATCGGCATAAGGAACGGTTTGTCTGTAGCACGTTCCGGGTTCGGGATCCATGTATCAACAGCTTCCATGAGCTCAAGGATCTTGTCGCCCCATTCGCCGCTCGGATCTTCCAGAGCTTTCAGAGCGGAACCTTTGATGATCGGTGTGTCATCGCCCGGGAAATCATACTCGTTGAGCAGTTCACGAACTTCCATCTCAACCAGCTCAAGCAGCTCTTCGTCGTCAACCATATCGCATTTGTTCAGGAATACAACGATGTACGGAACGCCTACCTGACGGGAAAGCAGGATGTGCTCTCTTGTCTGAGCCATAACACCGTCTGTAGCGGCAACAACAAGGATCGCGCCGTCCATCTGAGCAGCGCCTGTGATCATGTTCTTAACGTAGTCGGCATGGCCAGGGCAGTCAACGTGAGCGTAGTGACGGTTCGGTGTTTCATATTCTACATGAGCTGTGGAAATTGTGATACCACGTTCTCTTTCTTCCGGAGCTTTATCGATATTCTCGAATGCAACAGCTTCGCCTGTGCCATATCTCTCATGAAGAGTTTTGGTGATAGCAGCTGTCAGAGTTGTTTTACCATGGTCAACGTGACCAATTGTACCAATGTTACAATGCGGTTTGGTTCTCTCAAACTTAGCTTTTGCCATTTTTTACGTCCTCCTTTAATACGCGCCCTTTCTTCAATCTATATGAGGGCTGTTTATATCGGCTATCTCTGATTATATTTCATTTTATCCAGATATTCAAGCCTGATTTTTTATTTCTTATTTTTCTTTGGAGCTCAATACTTTCTCGGATACGCTCTTCGGAACCTGTTCGTATCTCTCGAAGAACATGGAGTAGTTACCACGTCCCTGAGTTCTGGAACGAAGGTCTGTAGAGTAACCGAACATCTCCGCCAGCGGTACGAACGCGCGGATCATCTTTCCGCCGCCGATGTCTTCCATACCTTCGATACGGCCGCGGCGGGAGTTGATGTCACCGATAACGTCGCCCATGTAATCTTCCGGCGTGGTCACTTCGACTTTCATGATCGGCTCGAGAAGTACCGGGTTGCCCTTCTTCATAGCGTCTTTGAACGCCAAGGAACCGGCGATATGGAACGCCATCTCGGAAGAGTCGACTTCGTGGTAGGAACCGTCGAATACGTTGGCATGAACGCCCAGTACCGGGAATCCGCCGAGAACGCCGGCTTTCGCCGCGTCTTCGATACCTTCGCCGACTGCCGGGATATATTCCTTCGGGATCGCTCCGCCGACAACAGTGGATTCAAATTTGAACGTCTCCTCGCCGTTGGGATCCATCGGCGTGAAGATGACTTTACAGTGACCGTACTGGCCGCGGCCGCCGGACTGTTTCGCGTATTTGCTGTCCACTGTGACTTCTTTTGTAAATGTTTCTTTGTACGCAACCTGCGGCGCGCCCACATTGGCCTCTACTTTGAATTCACGGAGCAGACGGTCAACGATGATCTCCAGATGGAGCTCGCCCATACCGGCGATGATCGTCTGGCCTGTTTCCTGATCGGTATGCGCCCGGAATGTGGGGTCTTCTTCAGCAAGTTTCGCGAGAGCTTCGCCCAGTTTGCCCTGTCCGGCTTTCGTCTTCGGCTCGATGGCCAGCTCGATGACCGGTTCCGGGAATTCCATGGACTCAAGGATGACCGGATGCTGCTCGTCGCAGATCGTATCGCCTGTCGTGGAGAATTTGAAACCGATGGCAGCCGCGATATCTCCGGAATATACCTTGTCCAGCTCATGTCTCTTGTTGGCGTGCATCTGAAGGATACGGCCAACACGTTCTTTTTTGCCTTTTGTGGCGTTCAGTGTATAGGATCCGGAATTAAGGGTACCGGAATATACTCTGAAGTAAGCCAGCTTACCGACAAACGGGTCTGTCATGATCTTGAATACAAGCGCTGAGAAAGGTTCTTCGTCGGAAGAATGTCTCTCAACTTCGTTTCCTTCCATATCGACGCCCTTGATGGCCGGGATATCGGTCGGAGCCGGCATGTAGTCAATGATCGCGTCCAGAAGTTTCTGAACGCCTTTATTTCTGTAAGCGGAACCGCAGCAGACCGGAATGGCTGTACATTCGCAGGTCGCTCTCCGAAGCGCTGCTTTCAGAGCGTCAACGGAAGGTTCTTCGCCCTCCAGGTATTCCATCATCAGGTCGTCGTCCAGTTCGCAGATCTTCTCGATCAGTTCTGTATGGTACAGCTCGGCGTCTTCCGCCATGTCTGCCGGAATATCCGTGATCGTGATGTCTTCGCCCTTATCATCGTTGTAGATATAGGCTCTCATCTCAAACAGGTCGATGATCCCTTTGAATTCATCTTCTTTGCCGATAGGCAGCTGTAAGATGATGGCGTTTTTGCCCAGACGTGTACGGATCTGGTCAACCGCGCCGTAGAAGTTGGCACCCAGGATATCCATCTTGTTGATGAATGCCATTCTGGGTACGTTGTACGTATCAGCCTGACGCCATACATTCTCGGACTGAGGCTCTACACCGCCCTTGGCGCAGAATACGCCGACCGCGCCGTCGAGTACGCGCAGGGAACGCTCAACTTCTACGGTGAAGTCAACGTGTCCGGGAGTATCAATGATATTGATACGGTATTCATCCGCGCCGTCTTTCGGCTTGCAGTCTTCCTGGGGCGTCCAGTGACATGTTGTGGCGGCTGAAGTGATGGTGATACCTCTCTCCTGTTCCTGCTCCATCCAGTCCATGGTCGCGGTTCCTTCGTGGGTATCGCCGATCTTATAGTTTACGCCAGTGTAATACAGGATACGCTCGGTCAATGTGGTCTTACCCGCATCGATGTGCGCCATGATACCTATATTCCTGGTCCTCTCCAGTGGATACTCTCTACCAGCCAAGGATAATTCCTCCTTATAAATGAATCAGGCAGCAAGACTGCTATTACCATCTGTAATGAGCGAAAGCCTTGTTTGCTTCTGCCATTTTGTGCATGTCTTCTTTTCTCTTAACAGATGCGCCTGTGTTGTTCGCCGCGTCCATGATCTCTTTAGCCAGTCTTTCTTCCTGAGTCTTCTCGCCTCTCTTGCGGGAGAACATGGTCAGCCAGCGAAGAGCCAGAGCCTGTCTTCTCTCCGGACGCACTTCGATCGGCACCTGATATGTGGCGCCGCCGATACGGCGTGCTTTAACTTCCAGGACCGGCATGATATTGTTCATGGCTTCTTCAAATACTTCAACCGCATCTTTGCCGGTTTCAGCCGCGACTCTTTCAAATGCGCCGTATACGATCTTCTGAGCCACGCCTTTCTTTCCGTCAAGCATGATGTTGTTGATCAGCTTTGTGACTACTTTGTTATTGTAAATCGGATCCGCTAATACGTCTCTCTTTGCAATATGTCCTTTTCTTGGCACGTTACTTCCCTCCTTAATATTATCCGGATCGCTCCGGACTCTTTAATTCATAGGTACTCACTCGGAATGTCCTACGTGTTCGCGCCGAATCTGCGTTTATTCTATCAACCCGCAGCCTGATGTTACGGTAAAAATAATGCTACATTCGCCGCAATAGTAATGGATGTTCGACCGATCACTTCTTAGCGTCTTTCGGTCTCTTGGCGCCGTATTTGGAACGGGCCTGACGTCTCTTGGCGACACCGGCTGTATCAAGCGTACCTCTGATGATGTGGTATCTTGTACCAGGTAAGTCTTTTACCCTGCCGCCACGGATGAGAACAACGCTGTGCTCCTGAAGGTTGTGGCCTTCACCCGGAATATAGCTTGTTACCTCGATACCGTTGGAAAGACGAACTCTGGCAATCTTTCTCAGAGCGGAGTTCGGCTTCTTCGGAGTCGCTGTCTTAACTGCTGTACAAACGCCTCTCTTCTGGGGAGCGGACTGGTCTGTCGGTCTCTTGTGGAGGGAGTTGTATCCTCTCTGAAGTGCCGGAGCAGTAGACTTCTTTTCTACGGTCTGTCTTCCTTTTCTTACTAACTGGTTAAATGTTGGCATTAATTTTCACCTCCTGTGGTAATGATCAGCTGCCGTTAAATATACGGTTTATGGGCGCAAAAAAACCTCAGTCTTTTTGCACACTTATTGAGTATATCAATTCAATTTTCTCTTGTCAATGTCTTTTCCCTGAAGTTTTCAAGTTTTACGCGGATTTTACGCCGCGTATCCTCCGGCGCGAAGGCACATTCGGCCCCGCGGCGCATCATCTCCCATATGTCTTCGCGGCTGGCGCCAAGCTTTTCCATGGCGAGGCCGATCTCCCGGCTCATGGTGGTGCCGGAGACGGTCCGGTTATCCGTATTCAGGCAGACAGCCGCGCCCGCGTCCAGAAAACGGCGCAGCGGATAAGACGCTCCGTCTTTCACGGCTTTTGTCTGTATATTGCTTGTGGGGCACATTTCAAACAGGACGCGCTCCCTGACGCACAGCTTTAATATAGAAGGTTCTTTATCCGCCGCGATCCCGTGGCCGATACGGGTCGCGCCCATGGCCACGGCGGTCTTGATATTCTCCGCGTTTCCACATTCGCCGGCATGGATCGTTATAGGTATGCCCAGTTCTCTGGCCTTTTTAAACATATCTCTATGGATTTCCGGCGGAAAATCCGCTTCGCCGCCGGCCAGATCCACGCCGCAGACGCCTTTGCCAAAGAAACGTCCCGCCGCCTCGGCCACCCGGACATTGATCGCCGGATCCATATGCCGCATCCCGCACAGGATCGCCTGCGCGCGGACGCCAAAATCCCGTTCCCCGTCTTTTAAGCCGGCGATCACGCTTTCGATGACCTCGTCCAGAGGCAATCCCGGATGAACGGACAGCATGGGCGCGAAACGCGCTTCCATGTAGACCACGTTCTCCCCGGCCGCGTCCCGGATCAGTTCGTAAGCCGCTTCGCGAAGACGCGCCGCCGTTTGCAGGCACGCCACCGGAATGTCAAAACATTTCAGATACCTTTCCAGGCTTTCACAGTCCGCCGGCGCCTGAAGAAGGGCCCGGGCAGCGCCATCGTCTTTGGGGAGCGCCGGCGCGTCCGCTCCTTCCGTCCGCATATCCGCCAGAAATTTCCGGATCGTCGCAAGCTTCATCGAACCGTCCAGATGACAATGCAGCTCCACCTTGGGAAGCCGGCGGATCCACTCCTTAAGGTCCATTTCCATCATACCCGTTCCTCCTCCTTTTTGTCCGGGTTTTATCCGGAGTTATACAGATTACCCGTCATGCCTTTCTTCTCGGCCCCAAAAAGAAAACGAAGGTGCCGCTCGATCTCGCGACACCTTCTGTCTTATGGTATTATTCTTCTGTTTCGGCCGCGACCTGTTCTTCTGTCTGTTCCACATCGGAAACATCCGCGTCGTCCGCCATTTCGGCGTCTTCCGCGATGTCCGCGGACGCGTCGGCTAAAGCCGCTTCCTCAGCCGCCCGTTCCGCTTCTTCCTGAGCGCGCTGCGCCGCCAGCTTCTCCTGGAGCGTCGGCATGCCGTCTGTGTTCAGCCGTATGTTGCGGTACCGTTTCATACCGGTTCCGGCCGGGATCAGTTTACCGATCAGCACGTTTTCTTTCAGGCCGATCAGCTGATCTACCTTGCCCTTGATCGCGGCTTCCGTGAGTACTTTTGTCGTCTCCTGGAAGGATGCCGCGGACAGGAAGGAATCGGTGGCCAGAGAAGCCTTCGTGATACCAAGCATCACCTGCGTGCCGTCCGCCGGCTCTTTGCCCGCGTCTTTCAAGTTCTCGTTGATCTCTTCAAAGTCAAGCACATCGACCAACGTGCCCGGAAGGTAATCGGTATCGCCGCTGTGCTCGATGCGGATCTTCTTCAGCATCTGACGCACGATCACTTCCACGTGCTTGTCATTGATCTCAACGCCCTGAAGACGGTATACTCTCTGAACCTCGCGGATCATGTAATCCTGAACGGCGCGGACGCCTTTGATCTTCAGGATGTCATGGGGATTCACGCTACCTTCGGTCAGCTCGTCGCCGGCCTCGATCTCCTGGCCGTCCACAACCTTGATGCGGGAACCGTAAGGAATAAGGTAAGCCTTTGTATCGCCTGTTTCCGCGTTGGAAACGACAACTTCCCGTTTTTTCTTGGTATCCCTGATGGTGATCGTACCGCCGAACTCGGAGATGATGGCAAGTCCTTTCGGTTTACGCGCTTCAAAAAGTTCCTCGACACGGGGAAGACCCTGTGTGATATCGTCGCCGGCAACGCCGCCGGTATGGAATGTACGCATGGTAAGCTGTGTACCCGGTTCACCGATGGACTGGGCCGCGATGATACCCACCGCTTCACCCACCTGTACAGGCTGGCCGGTGGCCATGTTGGCGCCGTAACATTTGGCGCATACGCCCAGATGGGAACGGCAGGACAGGACTGTACGGATCTTCACCCGTTTCAGGCCGGTCTTGGCCACCCGGGCCGCCCGCTTCGGCGTGATCATGGTATTGGCTTTGACGAGTACTTCGCCGGTTTCCGGATCGACGATGTCTTCCGCCGCGTAACGGCCGGTCATACGTTCCTCCAGACTTTCGATCATTTCACGTCCGTCTGTGAACGCTTCGATCCACATACCCGGTATCTCGCCCATGCCTTCGCAGCAGTCGGTCTCCCGGATGATCAGATCCTGGGATACATCCACCAGACGACGGGTCAGGTAACCGGAGTCCGCCGTACGCAGAGCCGTATCGGAAAGACCTTTCCGGGCGCCGTGGGCGGAGATGAAGTATTCCAGTACGTCCAGACCTTCACGGAAATTGGACCGGATGGGCAGCTCGATGGTCCGTCCGGAAGTATCG
>CALWEE010000272.1 GCA_944376975.1 uncultured Lachnospiraceae bacterium | reverse complement strand
GAAGCCATGGCTTACTATCAGGAACGGATGGAAAGCGCCATGTCCGGAAATGAGGCGGAAAAGGAAAGGGATAGACTGCGCCGCGACATGCGCGGCCTGAAAGAACGGTACGACGCGATACAGGAACCCCTCCAAAGATATCTGGATATGTACGGCGAGGATCTGAGCATGGACGAGGATACGCCGGAACAGGATCAGGCGCTGGACGACCTGCGCGCAAAGCGGGAGGAACTGATAAAGAAAAGGGAACAGCTGGACGCCCGAAAGGAATGGGCCGATCGGGCCGAAGCGGACCGGGCCGCCCTGGAGGAGGAGATGGCGGCGCTTCAGGAAAAGATAGGCCAGGCGGAAGAAAAACGGGGCATCGTGGACGACTGCATACAGATCTTCCAGTCTCTCTCCGAAGAGATCCACGGAGACTTTGGTCAGGAGCTGGACCGGAGGGTTTCGGATATCTTCTGTCGGATGACCGACGGGAAATACCTGTCTGTCCGGGTAGATGAACAACTGGGCATCCAGGTAGACGACGGGCACCGGTTTGTCGAGATGGACCAGCTGAGCCAGGGCACTCAGGATCAGCTCTGCCTGTCGCTGCGGCTGGCCATGATCCATCTGCTGTTCAGCGGACGGCCCATGCCGGTGATATTGGACGATACCTTCGCCAGCTTCGACGACAGCCGCATGGCGGAAACCCTCCACTGGCTTGGCCATGAAACCGGGCTCCAGATCATCCTGATGACATGCCATCACAGGGAAGCGGCGGCGCTTCGGGCCATGGGCATGGACGGGCATTTCGTGGAGCTGTGACAGGGGCTGTCCCCCTGTTCTTTAGATGTCATGGCGGAAAATGACCGGATACGGACAAAAAACGACCGAACACGGACACATCGTTTTGACAAGATAAAAACGTGGTATAATATGGAAACAGAAAGTAGGGGGAAAGTATGAAAATAGCAGTTGTGGACGATGAGCCCTTTTTTCAGGAAGAGATTGTAAGGATTCTGAATGAAAGCGGAAAAAAGCTAGGTATACGTATGAATATCGTGAGTTTTGATTCGGCAAAACAGCTGCGCCAGGAGATTAGGGAAAATGGAATGTTTAGCGTGTATTTTCTGGACTATAGTATGGAAGGAGAAGATGGTTTTGGCTTGGCTCGGTATCTGAACAGTCTGGAAGGGCATCCGTATATCATTTTTGTCACATCTTATGACGAAATGGCGGTGGATGCTTACCAGTTGAATATCTTTCGGTTTATACCAAAAACGGAGATGGAGTCTCGCATACAAGAAGCGGTGGAAAGCCTGAGTCGGGAATGTAGGGAAAATGACGGCAGATATTATATACTGGCAACAAAAGATCGGATAGAACGTGTGGCCTATCAGGATATCCTGTATTTTAGAAAAGAAGGGAAATACACTTTGCTGCAGGCGAGCGAACATTGGATCAGTATCCGTAAGCCTTTGAGAGAAATCTGGGAGGAATTACCCAAGGAATTTTTTGTTTTCGCCAATAAAAGCTGCATTGTTAGTTTGAGTCAGACTATGGGTGTCCATGAACGCTATGTGTCTTTGAGTAATGGTGAAAAAATATCAATAAGCCGTTCGCGTCACAGAACGGTTAGAGATAAGATTTTTGAATACTGGCAGGCGAAAAGATGAGCACGTTTTACGCGGTTTGGGATTTTTTGTATTGCTTCGTGGAACTGTTTGCCGTATGGCGGTTAATGTCGTCTATCTTCTTGATTTCCAGCACTATAAGGAAAGATTGGAAAGATATTCTGTGTCTGATGCCCTTGGGATTTTTACAGGGCGTGAACGCACGGAGCGGGATGATGTCCATAGCTATTTTGTATATCAGTATAGTATATATGACTGTTTTTTTCATGAAGCGGACAAATGTGGATAAAAAGGACGCGTTGGTTGTCGCTGTCGCAGTATACAGTTCGTTTTATTTGTTCCGTTTGGCAACAATCCATTTAGCTGGTTTTATGTTTGATTTGGATGGACTGGGAGTGCATATTTATGCTGGCTTGAGTCGAGAAAGATTTTTGGTATTGATTTTCCATATGCTCTCTCTGGGAACGGTCAGTTTTTGTCTTATACGTCATTTTGAAAAGATACCTTTTGATATGGATTGTTGGCGATGGACGCTGATCCTCGTATCTATTACGGAAAATCTGGCGATTATTTACTTTCAGGGGATTTTCACTCATTATCAGTGGAAAGATACACTACAAGATATTTTACTGCTATCTTTTGTCCTTCATATTTTAGCGACGATCATACTGGCTAAGTTTCAGTGGCGTTATCAGAAAATGAGACAGGCAGCGGCGGATATACGCAATGAGGAGTTACTGGACAAGTATCGTCAGTTGGAAAATCTACATAAGGAACAGGCAGCGGTGATCCATGATATGAAAAATTACTTACTTGTTTTGAATAATGCGCTTCAGATGGATAATCGAAAAACGGCGGCGGATTTGTTGCCGAAGATCTTGCAGGCAGTCCCTGACATGGAAATGAAAGCTTATACCGGTCATAATGTTATCGACTGGCTGCTCCGCGCAAAAGCGGAGGAAGCTAGGCGAGATAATGTAAGGATAAACATTGACGGCAGCAAAGTAGGTGACATAGAGTTAACTGACTTGGAAGTATGTACTTTGCTGGGCAATCTTTTAGATAATGCTTTGGAAGCGGCTCGAAAGAGCGCGGATAAATGGGTGAATGCGGCGATTTGGAGAGAGCGGGATCTGTTGATCTTGACAGTAGAAAACAGCTTGGCGGTACTGCCCAGACAAAACGGCTCGCTTTTTTTTACATCAAAACCGGACAAACGGCATCACGGCATCGGCTTAAGGAATGTCGAACGTGTAGTTCGAAAGTATGATGGGCGATTGAAATTTCAAGTCAATCCGAAACATTTTCGGGTGGAAGCAATACTGAATGTAAAAAGGAGGTAGATGAGATGAAAGAATTAGATATGGAAAAGATAAACGTAGAAGAAATAAGAAATGAGTTAAAGCAGATTCAGACTTTTAGAAACAGAGAAAATGAACCAAAAACATCGATTACGGTAACCTGTACAGCACTGCTTTCTTTGATTTGTTGTTGATCGGATAGCCAATAAAGGGGTAAAAATCCATTGATTTTTATCCCTTTATTCATTATGGGAAGGATAAGAGATGAACGATTATATGGGAAAAATATTTGATAAGAGGCAAAGTTATCTAAATGAACGAATATACAAAAAAAGCAACACAGATGTTCAAATCCCTGGATTATGGGAGGAACTTTTCGGAAGTGGCTTATGTCATATTATTACAAAACACTATCCTGTGACAAAAGCTTATTTTGCTAAGTCAACCTATATAACGATGTTAGAATGGCCAGATGATTGTGATAAAAAGATTTTTGCTTTATATCAGCACATGTTTTATTATGGAAAGGGTAAGTGGGACAAAACGGTTTTTGATTGTTTTTATGTGCCGTGGCTGAGTACAGCCCGAGAGTATTTAAGGTATATTTATCCAGATTTTGAGCTGGAAGATCTTGCTGTAAAACTTCCGGGTTTTCGGAAAAGACTTATTGATCTTTCGTTAAGAACTCTGATTCAAGAAATGAAAGTTTGGAGCGAGGGAAAAAATGCGGATGACGTATATAAATGTTTTTGTCGAAATGTCTTAAAAAATGAATTTTATATAAGTCAGCTTTATAAAAAATATCCAGTTATGCTTCGGGAATTGATTCGGTGTGTGCGTCAGACTTGTGATTCTGTGAAAGAATGTCTGGAATATCTGAAGGAAGATAGGTCGGAAATTACAAAGAATCTATTGGGCGGTTGTCTTTTTAAAAAGGCTGTGCGTATAAAAGATGGATTGGGCGATGTTCATCAGGGTGGCCGATGTGTTATGGAAGTAACGTTGGATACAGGAGATAAATTAGTTTTCAAACCACATAGTTTGGAACACGAAATATATTATCAAGAGATGACGTATGTTATTTCCAAAAGGTGTAGATTGCAAACTTTCATTCGCCCTATTGTTTCTGGAGAGAAACACGGATGGGAGAAACAGATCAATGCGTTATGTTGTGATACAGAAGAGGATGTAAAAAAATACTATTATAGAATGGGCGTTCATTTGTTTTCTGCATGGCTACTTTGTGTGAAAGATCTCCACTATGAGAATATCATCGCTATGGGGGAATATCCTGTATTTGTGGATACGGAAGTTTTGTTGATTCCAGAAAGAAAAGAAGAGAGTTATCTTTTATTTCCTTTGGAACGATGGAAGTCCCAGTCTTTACTTGCCACATGTCTGCTACCGATTTATGTGCAAGGTTTTGGTCAAGACATAAGCGGTATATGTGGAAATGGGAAAATGGCTCATATTAAAACGCCAATAGTGCTGAATCCGGGGACCGATAAGATGAGAATGGGATATGCCATGGGCGATATGCCGGAAGGTCAAAATATTCCTCGTATATTAGATAGTCTTGTTAATCCGGAAATGTTTGCAGAAGAAATAGAAAATGGATTCATGGATGCTTTCCGTGGTGCTATGTCCATTAAATCTTGTTTGATCAGAATGATGGATGGAAATGTTTCTCTCAAAGGAAGATTTTTGTATCGTTATACACAAGAGTATGCAATGTGCTTATGGAGTTCATATAATCCGTTGTTTTTGACCGATGGTGGTATGCGACATGTGTTTTTGATGAATATCGCAGAAGAAAAAAATGATCCCGTGATACGCAAGATTAATAATTTGGAGATACAGCAAATGTTAACAGGAGATGTTCCTTACTTTGCAATAGATTTCAGAACGACTAATTTATATAGTTCGAAAGACGAAATAGTAGAAAAGTGGTTTGCTGAAACCCCGAAAGAGTTGCTGATTCGGCGTATCAACCAGTTGTCTGAGCAGGACCTGAAAAATGAACAGACTGTCCTGAGAGAGGCATTTGATCGGAATCGTTCGTTGAATGATGTGGAGTGTAATGAAAAAATGGAACGGGAGACGATTATTTATTGGATATTAGAAAAAATTGCGAACGAGAAAATCATTTTGGATAATGGAAATGTAACATGGGTGATGAATGACTATACTGCTGAAGGAATGCTCAATCAGTATGAAGATGTATCTAACATGAATTTGTACGATGGTATTGCCGGAATTGCTTTATTCGTTGGAAGTTGTGTTAAAGTATTAAAGGATAACAGGGCAAAACATCTTTTGATGCTTTTGAAGCGTACGTTGTTTGCGTATACAGATCAGATGGCTCGATTGAATCGAATGAGTAGAAGTGGGGCTTTTGAAGGCGAAGCTTCCATTGTTTATGCTTATCATGTATTATATAAAATAACAGGGGAAAAGACATATCTAACGTATTGTCAAAAGCATGCCAAGATACTGGAACGTTACATAGAAACGGATGAATGGTATGATGTGATGGATGGAAATGCGGGAGCTATCCTTGTCCTCGTGAACCTTTATGAGGAGACAAAAGAAAAATGGTATTTGCAAGTGGCTATTAAAGCTGGCATGTACCTGATGAAGCAGCATCAAAATACGAAAAAAGGGATTGCCTGGAGGAATAAAACAAGCGGTCATTTTTTGGCAGGGATTTCTCATGGCGGAAGTGGTATGTTTTTGGCGTTTGCCCGTCTGTATCATTGGGTTGAAAGTCCGATGATTCTTGAAATACTCCATCGAATCCGAAGACAGGAAATGACATTGTACGAATGCGATTCAATGGATTGGTTAGATCTTCGCGGAAAGACACCAGAAGTAAGAAAAGAGACGGCTTGGTGCCATGGAGCAGGAGGTATTCTTTTGTCACGGTTGAAAAGTTATCCATACGTAACAGGAGCGTTGAAAAAAGATATAAGTGATGATATTTGCTTAGCAATGAAGAAAGTCATGAATGGGCATGAACGAAAGACATTTTGTCTTTGCCATGGAAATTTCGGTAATCGATGGATACAAGATGATTATGAAGTTTTTTCGGGGAAAATGACACCAAAACCATTGATATCGGAACTGCTTATCAAAAGAGTAAAAGAGCACAAGTTGGATGTGGAGGAAAGTAGGCGTTATGGTTTGATGCACGGCCTGTCAGGTATTGGATATGCGCTGCTGCGAGAACAGGATCCGTCATTGCCGAATATCCTGAGTTTGGAATTGTAAAGCGTTTTAATTAATATACCGTTGGAGGACAAAAATCAACCGATGGAGGACAAAGTTATTTATAATCATTTAAAAGTGATATAATAACATCAACAAATAACGTGAGTTTTTTATGATAAGTAGGGGGCGATACCATTGAAGACAAAAAAGGAAAAATGGAGTATGTAAAATATACAAGAGGAGGAGAGGACATGAATAGAAAAAGCAAAATATCAACAATTATAGCGTTTGTGTGCGTGGTTGTTTTGGCAGCGGCACAGTTGCCGGCGTTGGCCAATAATTATGCGGATACAGATTTTAAATTTTATCTGAGGTCATCAACTATTTTTGAAGATTATACGGAAGGCAGAAGAAAAGAAGATGATTCTTCGGGATGGGCATATGTTTCTTCCACTACGAATCCGGTGGTTTTAGCACTTGCCGGGTGCAACTCCACAAATGACGTACCGAGAGAAATATATGATCAGGGATATGTTTTTTATGCAGGAACAGGAAGATATCTGATCAATTTTGTATATGAAGATGGGTTCCCTTATGCTTGTTTAGCAGGAAGAACCACAAATGGTCAGGCGACGATTACGGAAGGAGTATGGAGTCCGGATAGTATTTAGTGCTCAAGAGATGATCGTTGATTTTAAGTGTATCTTATAATGTAGGGAGCTATGGGAAAGACCGGTAAAGTAAGCATAATACTCAATGAGCATATATTCGCATATTAATATACCGGTCTTTTTCAGCTCTATGATTACAGTTGCGCTTATGGTTTATAGAAATAAGACATAGTATCAATAGCATTTGGGCGCAGTATTTCTTGTTCAAAAGACGATCGGTGACTTTTAAAGATTTCAAATGAAGGAGATTTATATGAAAAAGACGGACAGTACAAGCAGGATATTAAGACTGGAATGTATCCGCATGCTGAACACACCGGCCTTTTTTGTTTCTATAGCCATAGGCATGGCTATAAGTATATGGCATATCGTGGATCGGGTATGGCTCAAATACCAGACATTGGGAACGGTATATCATGGATATATGCTTTATCCGAACACGGTATTTAATACATGTCTCGGAGGGGAAGTCCTGGGTGTACAACGGATCATTTTTCTTTTGTGCGCGCCCCTTCTGGCAGCCATTCCTTATGCGGCGTCCGCTTATCGGGATAGGAAGTCGGGGTATGCCGGACAGATATTTTGCCGGATATCTCGGAAAAAATATGACGCGGCAAAATATCTGGCGGTATTTTTATCCGGATTTCTGGCGATAGGTATTCCGCTGGTGTTTGATTTTATGGGTACGCTGCTGTTCATGCCGCTGACGCGTCCGGAAATCGTTACTTCTCTGGACATGGTTGGAGAAGCCGCCTGCTTTGGCGATCTGTATTATACCCATCCTCTGGCATATACCGGGATCGTCTACTTGACCGCGTCCCTTTTTGGCGGTTTGTTCGCGACGATCGCTTTGGGAGCGGGACGCTTTCTTAAGAGTGGTTTTGCTGTACTTGTTTTTCCTTTTATCATCAATATGCTCTGGAATTATGTGACAGATATGAGAGGCATTTCGGAGTGGCAGTTCATGTCATATATGAGCCTGAGCCAGACGACATACCATATGGCGGCCTGGAAAGGCGGCGTTTTGCTTTTAGGATCGTTTGTTTTTGGGATTGCGCTGAACGTGCTGCCGCTTCAGGGAAAAGATGTGTTGTAGGCATGTGAAAGGCAGAAGGGGGGAAATGGGATGAAAAAAATGAAAATGTTCAGGATATGGGCGATAGCGGCCATGAGCGCCACCCTGGCCTTGACCGGCTGCGCGAAAGGACCGGATCTGTCGCCGGAAACAAATTTTGTTTATGAAAAACAGACGGACGGAGAAAAGCAGACCGCCATGGAGACGGTAAAGGGCATGGCAGAAGCGGAAACGCTGCCTCAGGAGGAACGCTTGATCGTTCTGCGGAATTCCTTGTATCCCATGGAAGAAGGGGCGGCAAACAAAGGACTGAAAGTGACGATCCAGGGCGCGTATGCTTATGACCAGGTCGCGGATGTGGAAAACTTTTTCTCGGATCAAGATTTTATTGCTTACTGCCAGAGAAGAGGGATCATGGACGCGGACGGAAAAGCCGTGGGAGAAGGATGTTTTCTTGTGTTGGATGTCCTTCTGCGGAATCAGAATTCACAGGAAACGGAGTTTAATTTACATGAACTCCAGGTGGTCAATCTGGACATGTCAGGCGACTGGCTCTATCTTGGCTCCGGAAGCGAGCCGGAAGGCCTGGATCCGTATCAGAACGATAAGATGTCAAAAGACGCGCATAAATATACTTTGGCGGAAAAAGAGGAAACAGCGGTTCAAATAGCCTATTTCATGGATGATCAGTCGATGGTGGGCGTCCGGGACGGCAGTCATCAACTGGCGGTCAGCATCTGTAATGACAATATCCGGATCACATCGGAAAACGCGGGAGAATATACCGGAGACGGTATCGTTTATCTGCTGATCGACTGGGAAAAAGTGAAAGAAGACACGAAGACAGGGGAAATGGCATGATGGACAGGAGAAAAAAGTGGCTGTATATCGGTGTCGCCGCGATCATTTTTTTCGTGGTCGTTTTGATCCGGTCTATCGTAGTGACAAGTATGTATCCGAATCCCGAAGTCCGCGAAGCCGGGCTTGGAGGCACCCTTTATCATAACGGGTGTCAGTTTACGGCGGTCCGGTGCGTACTGGGAAAAGCGAGCGGACAGGATACGGAATACGAGCAGATGTGCCTGTGGGTATACATGGAGATAGAAAATACCAGCGATATGGACAGCACGATCATGGGAGAAAATTACAATATCGAGTCCGGGTGCCGTTTCCGTACCGCCATGGATCCTTATGAATATGTGGGGATGAATCCGGGACAGACCGGGACGGTGGTGACGCTGGGACCGGGGGAAAAACTGGATGTGATCCTGCCGTTTCGCGTATCGCGGACAGAAATGACGGAATCCACATGGGACGAACTGGAAAACGGAGAATGGTATTTTAACGTGTCGATATCCACCTATCCGGTTAAAAACGTATTTCATTTTGAAGGGGAAGATATCACAATGGGGTAACAAATCGGGCAAGACGGCGGCTGACACGGACAAGGGCCGCCGCGATAACGTTGATGTTCATTCCGGCGGCCGTGGAAGTTTTCCGGCTTCAAAGGGAGTATTTTGATCTTTATCAGTCTGTTCGGGTAGCGGCGGATGCTTTGATGTATTTTCAGAAGAAAGACTTGTTTATCTTGCCTTTTTTGATGATCCTGCCCTTTTACCTGGAGACCCGATATGATTTTTCGCCGGTCCGGACAGTCCGGTACGCGGGAAGACGGATGCTGTGGCTGGATCAGACGAAGAAAAACATTTTTTACAGCGGCCTTCTGGCCTTGTGGGTCGGCCTGTGCTGCGTCGTCGCTTTCCGGCTGCGCGGCTGTCAATGGTGTGATTGGGATACAGAAGCCGGGAGCTTGTTCCTTCAGTTCGGGATCACCTCGGATACGGTGACGTTTCCCGTCGTATTGACGGTCTATCTGGCGATCCTGTGGATGAAACTCATGTTGATAAGCTTATGTATGATGCTGATCTTCTGGGCGCAGGGCCGGTTTGCCTACAGCGTGATCGGAGCGCTGGCCCTGACAGAATATGAACGTTTTTCCAGAGACAGCAGTATATATATCCATTATGACTTCTGGAAAGATTTTCCCAAAAGCCTGTCCGGATCGATGATCGTGCCGGCCGTCCTGCTCCTTCTTTTTGGAACGGGATACGTTCTGGCGCATCGAAAAGGATTTTATGTAAAAAAGGCGGGATGAATGGAGGTGCCGTCATGTATCTTGAAATGAAAGATGTTACAAAAAGGATCCGTGGGACGACGGTTGTAGATAAAGTCGCATTTACCATGGAAAAAGGCCGCGTATATGGATTGTGGGGGAAAAACGGCTCCGGAAAGACCATGATCCTGCGCCTTCTGGCCGGATTGATCCTGCCGAGTGAAGGGGAGATACGGATCGATGGGAAATGTTTGGGAAAAGACATGGATTTTCCGGAAAGCCTGGGCCTTTTGATTGAGAATCCGTCGTTCATAAGCTACGAGACCGGCTTTCAGAACCTGGCCTATCTTGCCCATATCCGAAAACGCGTATCCGATCAGCAGATACGGGAAACATTGGAGGCAGTGGGACTTGATCCGGATGATCGGCGGACTTTCAGGAAGTACTCTCTTGGCATGAAGCAGCGGTTGGGTATCGCGGCGGCCATTATGGAAAAGCCGGAACTGCTCCTTTTGGACGAACCTTTCAATGCCCTGGATACGAAAGGTGTGGCGCAGGTAAAAGCCCTGCTCAAAGCCATGAAAGCGGAGGGGACATTGATCGTCCTGGCCTGTCATGACCGGGAGGAGATGGAAGAACTGGCGGACGAAGTTTTTTTGATCGAGGAAGGAAGGATCACCGGTCATGAGAGCGTTGATAAAAAAGGATAAAGAAAACAAGACGTGCGAAAATACACATACGAATCATTAATTATAACCGCTTTTGCATAAAAAACGGCTCTGTTTATATATGTTTGAGAATTTCTCGGATTAATCTTAACGGATTTTGAAAA
>CALWEE010000271.1 GCA_944376975.1 uncultured Lachnospiraceae bacterium | reverse complement strand
ACACGGACCTTCCGAGAAAATACCGGGAACTGATGGACCGGGGGCAGAAACTGCGCCAGGACGGCGCGCGTCGGCGGGAAATGTTCGAGCAGGATCGGGAAAAAGCCGCTTCCAGCCTGGGACTTCTCGGCGCGGCGGAGCTTTCGGCCAGCCTGCGCAAAGATATGCCGGTGCCGGTTTCGTCGGAAGAAGCGGCGGATCTGAAAAACCGGCTGCTGGAAACCGTCCGGATCATCGGTGTTGAAAAAGACCGGGTTGAAAAGACGATACAGAATATGGTCCAGATCAAACAGAATTTTGAGAAACAGTGTCTTCAGCGCTGCCGCAGCATGAAGACGGAACTGGACCGGTTCGCCGCTTATTCCCGTATTTTCCTGGATGGCCGGGAGATACCGATGGTTGTCTTAAAGATCCCTTATGTGCCGGAAGATACCTTTGAAAGCCGCATGTCCGTTTACATCGACGATATCGTCAGCCAGGCGGACCGGCTCGAAGACGCCGAGGAGCGGATGCGTTACATCCGCCGCCAGCTTTCCTGGAAAAGACTGTTCTCGGTGATCGTATCCGACATGAACAGTATCCGGTTAAGCCTTTACAAACGGGAAAGGGTAAAAGAACAGAGCCGTTATCTGAAATATGAGGAAGCGGTGGGGAGCACCGGTCAGTCCCAGGGTATTTATATCCAGTTCCTGATCGCGGTCATCAACTATATATCGACGGTCTATTCCGGACACGGCAATGAAAGCGGCCTGAAAAAGGTGCTGTTCATCGACAATCCTTTCGGCGCCGCGAAAGATATATACATATGGCAGCCCATCTTTGAGCTGCTCCGAGCGAACAATGTGCAGCTGATCGTGCCCACCCGGGGAGCCACGCCGGCGATCACAGGCAAATTCGACGTGAATTATGTGCTGGGCCAGCGCATGACAGATCATATGCAGCAGACGGTCGTTGTGGATTACAGCTCCAACGTGGATATTGAACAGATCGAATATGTAAAAATGGACTTCGAGCAGGAAGTGTTCGATTTCCTGTGATACGGATCGCCCGCGGAAGGGGAAAGACCCTTATTCCGCGGGTTTTCTTCGTACCCACGGATATGTACCGTACCCTTCTTCTTAAATAGTCAGATAAATCAGAATATTGCGAACAAGAATAAAAATAATTAAAATAAAATTTGAAAAAAGTGTTGACAAAACAAAAATCAAGTGATAGTATATAGACACAAACAAAAAACCAATACAAAAGAAATTCTTTTTTAAAAGAAGCGAAGAACTTTTAGAAAAAATATTTCAAAGAAGGGCAGCTTCAGAAGAAATCTTTCTTAGAAGGTCAGGAAACTTAAAGAAGGATCATCCCGATACAAGTTGATCACCTTCCCAGAGAAACATTCTTACTCGAAGAAAAGAACTTCAGAGAAATATCTGAAAGGAACACAGAAGCTTCTGAAAAATGATTTCGAACCCATGGTAAGGAGGAGAGTCCAATGAAATCGTAAGATCCAATATTTAAAAATTATATTCTTTGCGCCAATGATGAGTAGCATCTCTTCAAAATGCCTGAAGAATTCATTTAAGATAGATATCCAGATACACGATCAGTATATGATGAGAATTTCGGAGATGAACTGGAAGATACATTGATTTAAGTATAATTTTTAGATATTGAAGTCCCCAAAGCAGCTAAAGACATAGCAAAGAGATCAATTGATACATAAACACTCCGATCGTAGCAAGAGATCCGAAGAATTTATAACTGAATAGAGGAAAAGAAGAAATTGTAATCTGTGATATCAAGTATATATGGCAGTTTACAAGAAAGGAACTAAGGTATGTTAGAACCGATTCATTACTAGAGCAACCGTTATTATTTGAGATAAATGATAGCGGTTGCTTTTATGTTGCGGAACACATACGGCCGCGCCGCGGGCGTTTCGGAGCGTAAAAGGCGGAAAAAGGCGAAAAAAACAAGATATTTGGGCCGTGGGAGCCGGCAGGTATTGTCAATGAAAATCAAGTATGTTAAACTAGCCTAAGCCGATACTTTTTTTGAAGATCGAAGTATCGGCTTAAACGCGTATGCTGATTTGAAGATCATAAAAATAAAGGAGAGAGAAGTGTGGAAAAGTATAATGAGGCAGAAATTCTCAGAGATATAAGACATTGCGTCTATGATGGTGATTTTGATAGAGCCATGGAATATGCCGATCAGTTAGATATACATAAGATCAAGAATATCTCCTCTCTGTGTCTTCTTGGGGAAGTTTACCTGGAAAAGGAAAAGTACGAGACAGCCGAAGAGATCCTGTCCAAAGCGTATGCCAAAGCGCCCAAAGGAAGACGGCTCCTTGATCTTCTGACGACTCTTTATATCGATAAAAAAGATTATGTCCAGGCAGAGTACTACTATAAAGAATTTATCAGCGCC
Organism: uncultured Lachnospiraceae bacterium; assembly: GCA_944376975.1. Classification (GTDB taxonomy): domain Bacteria; phylum Bacillota; class Clostridia; order Lachnospirales; family Lachnospiraceae; genus Frisingicoccus. Next base: position 437 of record CALWEE010000271.1, on the reverse strand, counting down.
GCGTCAAAGGATCTGCACCGCTACGTTTTAAGGTATCGTCTGGACAAAGGCAAAGGCGAGCGGTTATCGGTGCTGATCCACACGCTGGAGCAGCTTAAAGATTACGAATACATTGAAGAATGGGCCTACGAACTGGCCGCGCTTTATCATGAAGCCGGCGAAGATAAAAAGTGCGTCCGGGAATGCGACGAGATCGTTCTGTGGTTCGGCCAGGGGGAATACGTGGATAAAGCGATCCGCCTGAAGTGCCAGATCACCGGCGAGCCGCTGCCTGACCGGCTGCAGCCCCATCCGGTCACCACGCCGGACGCGGGAAGAACAGTGGGCGCGACCTATATGTTTGATTCCGAAGGTATCCTGGCCAACACCGGATTGAACACGGCGCTGGACGTGGACGCGTTCATGCGGGAAGAAGACGGCGAAAGCGCGTCTTTGGC
>CALWEE010000270.1 GCA_944376975.1 uncultured Lachnospiraceae bacterium | reverse complement strand
AAATTATCGGAAGATACTTCGCAGGCCCGGGTATCCAAAGGCAAGGTGGTGATCGCCACGGTCAAAGGGGATATCCACGATATCGGAAAGAACATCGTCAAAGTCGTCATGGAAAATTACGGGTATGACATGATCGATCTGGGCAAAGACGTGCCGCCGGAAAAGGTGGTGGAAGCGGTGAGAACGAACGGCGCCCGGCTGGTTGGCCTGAGCGCGCTCATGACGACCACGGTCACCGCCATGGAGGAGACGATCCGTCTGCTGAAGGAAAGCTGCGACTGCGCCATATGGGTCGGCGGAGCGGTCCTGACAGAAGATCATGCCCGACAGATCGGAGCGGACTATTACGCGAAGGACGCGAAACAGTCGGTGGACATTGCCAGGGCGGTCCTTGGCTGATCGGCTATCTTAAAACTGTATACACAATATATAGTCTTTGAATACAAAAATAAAACTATATTTTGTATAAAATTCGTATGGATTTTTTGAAGATCGAGTGCTATAATAGGCGTTGGCTCGTCTGCGAAGAGCAGGCGGTTTATACAGTCGCAAGATTTTCAGAGGAGGTACGTTATGATCGTTATCAAGCGGGATGGCCGGGAAGTGAACTACGACCGGAGCAAGATACAGACAGCCATCCGTAAGGCCAACGCCGAAGTCCCGCCGGAAGAAAAGGTCCGGGAAGACGTGATCGACGAGATCGTGACTTACGTGGAGACGCGGAACAGAAAACGGATGCTGGTGGAAGATATCCAGGATATCATCGAACAGAAACTGATGGCCGGGGGGAAATACGAACTGGCCAAGACATATATCATTTACCGTTATCAGAGAGAACTGGTCCGGAAAGCCAATACGACGGACGATTCCATCCTGAGCCTGATCAAAAACAGCAATAAGGACGTGATGGAAGAAAATTCCAATAAAAACGCGGTGGTGGCGTCCACCCAGAGAGACCTGATCGCCGGAGAAGTATCGAAAGACCTGACAAGGCGCCTGCTGCTCCCGGAAAAGATATCCAAAGCCCATGAGGAGGGCGCGCTGCATTTCCACGACGCGGATTATTTCGTGCAGCCCATATTCAACTGCTGTCTGATCAACATTGGCGATATGCTGGATAACGGGACGGTCATGAACGGCAAACTGATCGAAAGCCCGAAAAGTTTCCAGGTGGCCTGTACAGTGGTGACCCAGATCATCGCCGCGGTGGCCAGCAGCCAGTATGGCGGTCAGTCGGTGGACGTGCGCCATCTGGGCAAGTACCTCCGGAAAAGTTACGATAAATATAAAAAAGCGATCCTCGACGCGTTTGACGGGGAGCTGACGGAAGAAGAGATCGACCGGCTTGTCAATATACGGCTTCAGGATGAACTGCGCTCAGGCGTGCAGACGATCCAGTATCAGATCAACACGCTGATGACCACCAATGGCCAGTCGCCTTTTGTCACCCTTTTCCTGAATCTGGATCCGACAGATGAATATATAAAAGAAAACGCCATGATCGTAGAGGAGATCCTGCGTCAGCGGCTGGAAGGCATTAAAAATGAAAAGGGCGTCTACGTGACGCCGGCTTTCCCGAAGCTGATCTATGTGCTGGATGAACATAACTGCCTCAAAGGCGGCAAATACGATCATATTACCCGGCTCGCCGTGAAATGCTCGGCCAAAAGACTGTATCCGGATTATATTTCCGCGAAAAAAATGCGGGAAAACTATGAAGGCAATGTGTTCAGCTGCATGGGCTGCCGGAGCTTCCTCACGCCGTGGAAAGATGAAAACGGCGAGTATAAATTTGAAGGACGGTTCAATCAGGGCGTGGTCAGCCTGAACCTTCCCCAGATCGGTATCATCGCCCGGGGAGATGAAGAAAAGTTCTGGAAGCTTCTGGATGAGCGTCTGGAGCTGTGTTATGAAGCTCTTATGTGCCGCCATAAAGCGCTGGAAGGCACATTGTCCGACGTGAGCCCGATCCACTGGCAGTACGGCGCGATCGCCCGCCTGAAAAAGGGTGAAAAGATCGACAAACTGCTCCACAACGGCTATTCCACCATATCCCTGGGCTACATCGGCTTATATGAACTGACGATGCTGATGAAGGGCGTCAGCCATACCACGCCGGAAGGACAGGATTTCGCGCTGAAGGTCATGAACCATATGCGTTCTGCCACGGACCGGTGGAAGGCGGAGACCGGTATCCATTTCGGGCTTTACGGAACGCCGGCGGAATCGTTGTGTTACCGTTTCGCCCGTATCGACCTGGATCGGTTCGGCGTGATCAAAGACGTGACGGACAAGGGTTACTATACCAATTCCTATCATGTGGACGTGCGGGAAAAGATCGACGCTTTCAGCAAGTTCCGCTTTGAAAGCCAGTTCCAGAAGATATCTTCCGGCGGAGCCATTTCTTATGTGGAGATACCGAATATGCGGCATAATCTGGAAGCGCTGGAGGAGCTTGTCAAATTCATTTACGACAATATCCAGTACGCCGAATTCAATACAAAATCGGATTATTGCCATGTGTGCGGTTTTGACGGAGAGATCATCGTCAATAAGGATCTGGAGTGGGAGTGCCCTCAGTGCGGGAATACGGATCACTCCAAGATGAACGTGACGCGGCGGACATGCGGCTATCTGGGCGAGAATTTCTGGAATGTGGGCAAAACAAAGGAAATCGCCGCCAGAGTCCTTCATCTGTAATGGGCGGCCATCATGAATTACGCGGATATCAAACCATTTGACGTGGCCAACGGGCCGGGCGTGCGCGTATCGCTGTTTGTCAGCGGCTGCACGCACCGCTGTCCGGGATGCTTCAACCAGGAGGCGTGGGATTTTGGATACGGAAAACCGTTTACGGAAGAAACCGAAGACACGATCCTTAAGTATATGGAGCCGGACTATATCGCCGGACTGACGCTGCTTGGCGGCGAGCCCTTTGAACACGCGAACCAGACGCGGCTGCTGCCTTTTCTGAAGCGGGCGCGCGCGGCTTTTCCGGAGAAAAATATCTGGTGCTTTTCCGGCTATCTGTTCGACCGGGATATTCTGGGGAACATGGCCGAGAAATGGCCGGAAACCCGGGAGATGCTGGCGTGCATCGACGTCATTGTGGACGGCGAGTTCGTAGAAGCGAAAAAGGATCTGACGAAGCGGTTCAAAGGTTCCTCCAACCAGAGGACCATCGATGTGAAAGCGTCTCTGGAACAGGGAGAAGTCATGCTTGTCCAAGGTTACGAATAAAGAATGGAGTCAGGAGAAAAACAATGCTGAAACAACAGGTAAAGATCAAGAAACTGAAAGATAAAGCGATCCTTCCCACCTACGGGACGCCATTGAGCGCCGGCGCGGATCTGTACGCGTGCATGGACGAGGCGGTGACCATCGGGCCGGGCGAGACGGTCCTTGTAAAGACCGGGCTGGCCATGGCCATACCGGAAGGGTACGCCGGACTGATCTATGCCCGGAGCGGACTGGCGACAAAGAAAGGGCTGGCTCCGGCGAATAAAGTCGGCGTGGTGGACGCGGATTACAGAGGCGAAGTCATGGTGCCGCTGCACAATCATTCCCGGGTGGAAGTATCGGTGGAACACGGCGAGCGTATTGCCCAGATGGTGATCACGCCTTTTCTGACAGCCGAGTTTATGGAAGCGGAAGAACTGGACGATACCCTCCGGGGAGAAAACGGGTTCGGTTCCACGGGGAAATAAAAAAACTTAAAATACGGATCAACAGAGGTTATCCAAAATCTTTAGACATATGTCGGATTTTGGATAACCTTTTTTATTTCGACATAAGTTATCACTTTGAGTGAATATAATATACACAATTAGAAAATATTGATTAAAAAGTGAAAAAATTAAGATAAAAAATCATATTTTAACTTGCAATTTGTAAATCGCGGGTATATACTTACAATATATTAACTGGTATTATCTACAATACCAGTTAGAACGAAAACAACTTACTTTTAATGTATTGGGTGAATGGAGGAACAATATGGGGAAAAAGAAAATTTTGTTTCTTGGGCTTGACGCGGCAATGCCTGACTTGATCCAAAAATTTGTTGAAGAGGGGAATATGCCGAATACAGCCAGGATCATGGAGAGTGGTATTTTTTCCAGATTGGAAACGGTGTTCCCGCCATTGACAGCCGCGGCATGGACGGCGATCGTAAGCGGCGCCGGAGCCGGGACAAATGGCGTGCCGAGCTTGATGGTAAAGCATAAAGGCGAGGATCTGGATCAGTGGCATACGTCTTTTGACAGAAATGAAGTTCTTTGCGAGACGCTTTGGGACGTGGCAAAAAAGAAAGGGAAAAAGATCGCTTTGATCAACTGGCCGGAGACATTTCCTATGGGGTGTATCAATGAAGATGAAGGCGTTCAGCTGGCGGGCGCGCTGAATCCGCCGTTCCGGTATTTTTATATGCCTTTGTGGGATCGGGCTTCCAGCGCGGTATTCTCGGATCGTAAATTAAAATGCAATCAGATTCCTAATCGTGCCGTACAGATCCAACCGGTACCGGCCGAAGGATGGGTCAATCTTCCTGAGAGTTTTATGACCCCTTTGGAGTTTGAGATCATGGTGCCCCCGACATACATAAAAGGGAAAAAACTTCAGGTACTTATGTACGCTTCAAAGAATGACGGTTATGACAGATTTTTGCTGGCGGAGACGAAAGATGGAGCAAAGGCGGTAACCGATATTGGCAAAGGCGAGTACGGACCGTGGATCGTTCAGCCATTTGAAACGGATGATGGAATAAAAAAAGGAAGATTTCGTTTTCAGATACTGGAATTATCAAAAGACGGAAAACATTTTAAATTATATCAATCCGCGATCAATACAGCGGAAATATATTCTGTCCCTGAAAAATTGACGGCTGAATCCGAAAGGGTGGCTGGCCCGTTTATGGAAGTGGATGACCCGTGGGCGTTTATGGACGGCTGGATGGATGATTCCCTTTATCTGGAACAGCTTAAGATGCACGCTGACTGGTGGGGCAAGGCAACAAATTATGTTCTGTCAAATTATGAATGGGAATTTGGATTTTCCTGGGTAGGTACGATCGACCATATTGAACATGTACTTTATGGTGGACTTGAACCAAAGTCCCGGGTGTATGATCCGGAAAAAGCGGATTGGTGTTGGGAAATGGTCCGTACGGTATATCGACAGGTTGATGAAAATATCGGCCGGATCCTTGAAGCCATAGATCTGGAGAATACATACATCGTACTCGTATCCGATCACGGTATGACCCATTTGGATTGGAATCCTTATGTGAAAGAACATTTGGCAAGGTCAGGGCTCCTTGATTACACGTTGGATCTGACAACCGACGATCCGAGCAATCTGAAGATCAACTGGGAAAATACGAAGTGCCATCCTCTGGAACCGTGTCACGCGCATATATTCATTAATTTGAAAGGGCGGGATCCACAGGGTATTGTGGAGCCGGAGGATTACGCGAAGGTTCAAAAAGAGATCATCCGGACGTTATATGACATGAAGGATCCGGAGACGGGCGATCCGGTCGTCGCGCTTGCCTTGACAAAAGAAGAGGCCGCGACATTGGGAATTTATGAGGGCCCCGGATACGACCGGATCGGCGACGTGATCTACGCATGGAAACCTGGATATATGTCCCATCCATTTATTTACCGAGCGGCTGTTAAATACAGGGACGGCACAGAACGGCTGAAAGAGAACGCGGAACTTTATGAACCGGCAGTTTTATGCGGAAACTTTACAGGCGTACATTTTGCTCTTCCATCACTCCATGATATGCACGCGGTGTTTATGATGACAGGGCCAGGTGTTGAAAAATATAGCCGGAAACATCCGGCGCGGATCATAGATATCGCGCCGACGATCGCGAAACTTCTGGATATTGACGTGCCAAGCGGCGCAGAAGGAGGTGTATTATACGATGTCCTTGAACGGATCCGAAAATAAGGCGGTAGGTCTTATCGGTGCTGGAACAATGGGAGGATGTATTTTATCTGAACTGATAAAAAGCGGATATCATGTCATCGTTTATGATTCTTCGGAGACAGCGCGGAAAAATGCCCGGGAAAAGGGCGCCGAGATCGCGGATACTTCCGGTGAAGTCGCGGAAAAAGCGGATATCATCTTTATGTCTTTGCCAAAACCGATAAATGTGGTAAACGTCGTCAACGGCAAAAACGGGTTAATGAACAAGCTGACAGAAGGCAAGATCGTTGTAGATACCAGTACGGTAGACATGGAAACATCCATACAAAACGCCAATACCATCGCGGAGAAAAAGGCGCATTATGTAGACGCTCCCATCCTGGGGAGACCGGACAGCGTGGGAAATTGGCTTCTGCCGGCTGGCGGCGAGAAAGAAACGGTCGATCAGATACGGACACTTTGCAAATGTTTCGCGAAAGATATCGTATATGTGGGCAGCCACGGTATGGGTAATGCTTTTAAGTTGTTGAACCAGCTTATGTTTTCCGTTATCAACGCGGTCAGCGCGGAAGTTATGACATTAGCGGATTCTGTCGGGATCAATAAGAAAAAATTTTATGACGTGATCTCACAAAGCGGAGCGGCGACGGTAAGCGGGCTGTTCCGGGAAACCGCGGGAAGGATCGTGGAAGGACGGTATGATGATCCGACTTTTACCATCGACCTTCTTTGCAAAGATGCCGGACTGGGGATACAGATGGCAAAAGACGCGAAAGTTTCACCGTTTATCGCCAGTTATGTACAGACATTGAATGAGACGGCAAAGGATAAAGGGCTGGGGTCAAAGGATACAAGTATCCTCGCGGAAATGTTTGAACAATTCTATTCAAAAATGGCTTGAGACGAGTATATAGGAGGTTGTTATGAAATTTCAGTTTGAATATGGTCATGGAACAATGGAAGCAAATTTACCGGATAACTTAACTGATGTGTTTATTCCCGGGGAAACGGTTCCGGATCCTCCGTGTATTCCGGAGGACAAACTTGAGGAAGAAACGCTTAAATCTATCCGTAATCCGATCGGTATGCCGCCTTTATCCGAGACGGCGCACGCGGGAAGCAAAGTTACGATCATCATTCCGGATATAGTAAAGGGCGGGCTTCAGCCGACTTCTCACAGAAAGATCGCTATCAAAGTCCTTCTTCAGGAGTTGTACGCGTCGGGAGTAGAGAAAAAAGATATCCTTCTGATCTTTTCCGGCGGACTTCATCCGAAGACAAATGAGCACGACATGAAACGGATCCTGGGAATGGATATATTTAATGAATTTTATTACGATAACCAGATCCTTAATCATGACAGTGAAGATTATGACAATCTGGTAGACCTTGGCCTCACGGAAGCCGGCGACAGAGTTATCATGAACAAATATGTTTATGAATCGGATATAGCGATCCTGATCGGCCATACTCAGGGGAACCCATACGGAAGCTATTCCGGCGGATACAAACATTGCGCTACGGGTATCACGCATTGGAGATGTATCGCGGCTCATCATGTACCGGGCGTTATGCACAGAGATGATTTTGTGCCGGTAAACAGCCATTCATTGATGCGAAGGAAATTTGATGAGATCGGTATGCACATGGAAAAATGTATGGGAAAGAAGTTTTTCTGCTGTGACGCCGTATTGGATACCTACTCGAGGCAGATCGCGATCTTCAGCGGATACGCGAAAGAAATGCAGCCGATTTCCTGGAAAGTAGCGGATAAAAGAACCTATATCCCGTGGGCGGAAAAGAAATATGACGTTATGGTATTTGGAATGCCTCAGGATTTCCATTATGGCGATGGAATGGGAACGAATCCGATCCAGATGATGCAGGCTTTATCGGCCCAGGTGATCCGGCACAAACGTGTGATGAGCGATAATTGCGTCATCATTTGCTCATCCACCTGCAACGGCTATTTCCATGATGAAAGATGGCCTTACGCAAGGGAGTTATTCGAGTTATTCCAGCATGACCATATGAATATCCTGCCGGATATGCACAAATATGGTGAGTACTTCGCGACAAATGAAGAATATATCAGAAAGTACCGGTTTACAGGAGCCTTCCATCCGTTCCACGGATTCTCAATGATGAGCTGCGGACATATCGCCGAGATGAATACGTCTGCCATTTATATCGTGGGCGCGCAGGAACCGGGTATTGCGCGGGCGATGGGATTAAAGACGCGGGCGACATTTGAAGAAGCGCTTGAAGACGCGATGAAAAAATATGTTGGAGATAAACCGAATATTTTGGCTTTGCCAAAAGCATTCAAAATAGGAGCGGTCCATTTACGGATGAGGGGCGATTCAGATTTTTGAAAGCGGGAGTGAAACGTGAAATTATCAACAACAACAGCGATTTATCGTTTTCGTCAGGACGGATCATATGTACCGATAGGAGAATGCGCGAAAATTCTTTATCGTACCGGCTATAGGGATATAGACATTAATTTTTGCAAGGCCGATCAGATGAAGATGGAATTGTACGAGAATGAGTGGGAATCTTGGGCGAAACGATTAAAAGAAGAATTGGATAGGATGGGAATGACGGCGGAACAATCACATACACCTTTTTATAATGTGATCGATCCTTCATTTCCGACTCGGGAACATACAGAAGAAATGGTCCGCCGTTCTATTATCGCATCAGGTATTTTAGGCGTCAAAGCCGTAGTCATACATGGCGGAACGGATTATTTCAACCCAGATATTGAGGATATAAAAAGGAGGAATGTGGAATATTTTAAACCTCATCTTGAATTGGCAGAAAAATGCAGTGTATCAATAGCGATCGAAAACATGTTTGATATGCGGGACCATCAACTGGGCATACGGAAACGGAGATATCTTACAGCCGCCAGCGAACTGATCGATCTTGTGGATACCCTGAAAAACGATTTTGATAATGTGGGTATATGCTGGGATTTCGGACACGCGAATGAAGCAGCGTGGCGGCAGGATCAGGCGCTGAAGATGATCGGCAAAAGACTTATCGCGACTCATGTGAACGATAACTATGGTGTTATTGACGATCATTTGCTTCCGTTTTTGGGGACAGTCCCATGGGAACCGCTTATGAAGACATTAAAAGAAATCCATTACGATGGGTCATTTGCGTTTGAGACACATAAATTTACGCAGTATATACCGGATGAGATCATAGAAGAGGCATTGAAGTTTTCGGTGGTTGTGGGGAATTACTTGTTATCTCTGGCAAAGTAGACCCGCTGAAAGGAGAAGTTATGTATAAGAAAAAGAGATTTTGGAGTGTTCTTATAACTTTAGTGATGTGCATTACCTTTGTGGCAGGATGCGGTAATGGCGAAACAACAGAAAGTGAGGCTGCCCAGACAGGACAAACCGATACGGTCGCGGAAACGACAGCGGGTTCGGAACAGGTAGATGTATTCCGCGTTGGAGTAGCTACTTTGGAAACAACGATGGATCCGTGCTTTAAGATCGGCAATGCCAATATGCAGGTTATGTACAATGTATATGAAACGCTTCTGGTAGAAGATGACACGTCAGAAGATGGTGTGGGTCCTGGACTTGCCGAAAGCTACGAGCAAGTAGACGAAGTGACATGGGACCTGAAACTGAGAGAGGGCGTGACCTTCCATAACGGTGAGGATTTTACGGCAGACGATGTTGTGTATACCTTTGAAAGACTGGCGGATGATACATACGCAAGCGCCAATATCGCGCTCAGATATACGACGGTCATCGATTCCGTGGAGGCGGTCGATGACTATACTGCAAGATTCCATCTGAAAAATGAAGACCTTATCTTCCTTAAGAGGCTTACTTCACAAAGAGGCGCTTATATCGTGCCGAAGGACTATATCGAAGAGAATGGCAATGAATATTTCCAGACCCATCCCATCGGAACCGGCCCGTATAAAGTAACGACATTTGAACCGGAGAAGATCGTCATAGAAGCTTATGATGGATATTGGGGCGAGCAGCCGAATGCCAGATCGATCGAATATATCCGATATAAAGAAACGGCGACCCGTATGACAGCGTTGGTCAATGGCGAGGTTGATATGATCGCTCAGGTCACACCGGATATGATACCCACGATCGAGGGCTATGAAGGCTTTAAGATCGAAGGCGGCGTTGTAGATACAATTTATGTCATCGCGTATACAGGCGATGAAGCGCCTATGTCCGATGTGAATTTCCGGCTTGCGTTAAGTTATGGTATCGATCGGCAGCTGCTTGTCGATAAATTATGGAGCGGCAAGACAGAAGTCGCGGATAAAGGTATGCAGTTCGAATATTACGGAGATTACTACGTAGACGATTTCGAAGCTATTTCCTATGATCCGGAAAAGGCCAGAGAATACCTGGAAAAATCTTCTTATAACGGTGAAGAGATCACACTTACATGTACAGATAATTATTACACATATGGAAATGAAACATGCGAAGCGATCGTAGACATGTGGCAGGAAATCGGTATAAATGCCAAGATCGATATCCAGGAAACATTTGACTGGAAAACCATGGGAAGTATGCGTACATGGTCAACAGCTTCTTCTATCGCCGACCTGGCAGGAGATCTTGTAACCCTTTACGGACCGGGATCTCAGTCGGCGAAAAACTGCTTTACCAATGGTTTCCCGGAAGGATGGCTCGAATTGTGCGAGAGCCTTCAGACAGAGACCGATCCGGAGAAGAGATACCAGATCTGTGAAGAAATACTGACAAGATGGGAATACGAAGGACTTGGAACATGTTTATACTTTAATGCAGATTACGTTGCGGTAAGAGACGGCGTCAATTATGAGACGAACTCTCACCAGACATTTAATTTCAGAGCCGAGGGCCTTTCATTTGAATAATGGATGAAGCTGCCGGCTTGGGAAAGGATGAGGTATGTCTGATATTTTATTAAGCGTTAAAGGGCTAAAAACATATTATACTGGCGGTGAAAAGGTCGTTCCGGCAGTAGACGGTGTGGATCTGGAAGTAAGAGAAGGGGAATTTCTTGGACTTGTAGGGGAATCCGGATGCGGAAAAAGTACGGTAGTCCGTTCAGTCATGGGACTGATCGATACGATGTATACGGAAATAGCGGCAGGGGAAGTGCTGTATAACGGAAAAGACCTTCTTAAGCTTTCGCGAAAAGAAAAGTATAAGATTCGGGGAAAAGAGATCTCCATGATATTCCAGAATCCGCTGACCTCATTGAATCCTGTATACACGGTAGGCGATCAGATCGCGGAAACAGTGCGTCTGCACAATAATGTAACAAAAAAAGAAGCTAAAGAAAAAGCGGTAGACCTTTTGAAAATGGTAGGCATCCCTGATCCGGAAACCCGGATCAGGGATTACCCCCATCAATTATCCGGAGGTATGCAGCAAAGAGTATTGATCGCTATTGCTTTGGCGAACCAACCCAAATTGTTGATCGCGGATGAACCTACTACCGCGTTGGATGTGACGATCCAGGCGCAAATACTTGAATTGATCCGTTCGTTACGGGAAAAACTGAATATTTCCATGGTATTGATCTCCCATAATATGGGAGTCATTGCCGAAACTTGTGAGAAGATGATGGTCATGTATGGCGGTGTTATCGTTGAAAGCGGCGATACGAAGACGATCTTTCGCGATCCGAAACATCCATATACACAGGGGCTTCTTCAGGCGGTTCCTAAACTGACGGACACAAAAGAAACGCTGTACAACATTCGGGGGCAAGTACCGGTGTTTCATGTGCCGGTAAC
>CALWEE010000269.1 GCA_944376975.1 uncultured Lachnospiraceae bacterium | reverse complement strand
CTGACAGCCAATGACATGGAACTGGGCATCGAAACAAAGATACAGGGCGATATCCTGGACAAAGGCAAGATCGCTTTGGAAGCCCGGTTGTTTTCCGAGATCATCCGCAAACTTCCGGACAGTGAAGTAACTATACAGACGGACGAACAGTGCCGCGCTCTGATCAAGTGCGAAAAGGCCCGGTTCAACATAGCGGGCAAGTCGGGAGACGATTTCGCTTATCTTCCCGATATCGAACGGCGGACACGCGTTCTCATATCCCAGTTCTCTTTAAAAGAGATCATCCGCCAGACCATCTTTTCCATTGCCGATAATGAGACAAACAAGCTGATGACAGGCGAACTGTTTGAAGTGAACGAAAATAGGCTGAAAGTGGTTTCACTGGACGGACATCGTATATCCATACGGAAGATCGAGCTGAAGGAATCGTATGACCATATCAAAGTCGTCGTTCCGGGCAAGACGCTGAACGAAGTCAGCAAGATCCTTTCCGGCGGCATTGAAGACGAAGTCAGCATTTATTTCACGGACAGGCACATCCTGTTTGAATTCGATCAGACCCTGGTCGTATCCCGGCTGATCGAAGGGGAATATTTCCGTATCGACCAGATGCTCTCGACCGATTACGAGACAAAAATGACGATCAATAAAAGAGAACTCCAGGATTGTATCGAGCGGGCTTCCCTTCTTGTAAAAGAAGGCGATAAAAAGCCGATCATCATCAACATATCCGATGACCATATGGAATTGAAGATCAATTCCTACATTGGCTCCATGAATGAAGACATCAATATCACGAAAACGGGAAAAGACCTGATGATCGGTTTCAATCCCCGTTTCATCCTGGACGCCCTGAGAGTCATTGACGATGAGACGATCGATATTTATCTGGTCAATCCGAAAGCGCCCTGCTTTATAAGAGATGAGGAAAGCAATTATGTATATCTGATCCTTCCGGTCAACTTTAATCCGGGAGTATAGAAAGGGAAAAATATGGAAATCGTAAAAATGAGAGACGATCATATCAAGCTGGGGCAGGCGCTGAAAGCTTCCGGCGCCGTCGGTTCCGGCGTGGACGCGAAGATATGTATCCAGTCCGGAAAAGTAAAGGTCAACGGACAGGTCGAATATCAGAGGGGCAAAAAGCTCTATGACGGCGATATGATAGAATTTGAGGGAGAACAGATAAAAATCGAAAAATAATGGTCATAAAATCTCTTGAACTGTTAAATTACAGAAATTACAAAAGCCTGAAACTGGATCTTTCCGAAAAGACCAATATCCTCTATGGCGATAATGCCCAGGGAAAGACCAATGTGCTGGAGGCCGTTTATGTATGCGCGACCACCAAGTCCCACAAGGGGAGCAAGGACCGGGAGATGATCCGTTTCGGCTGTGAGGACGCCCATCTTCGCATGTTCATTGAACGAAGGGGCGCTTTACATAAGATCGATATGCACCTGAAGAACCACAAGAATAAAGGCGTGGCCGTGGACGGTTCCCAGGTCAAGCGGTCCAGTGAACTGATGGGGCTTATCCATGTGGTCTTCTTTTCACCGGAAGACCTGGCCATGATCAAAAACGGCCCTTCTTACCGGAGGCGTTTCATCGACATGGAACTGTGCCAGCTTGACAAGATGTACCTTTACCGGATATCCGGATACAACAAGGTGATCGCCCAGAGAAATAATCTGCTCAAACAGATCGGTTTTCAGCCGGAACTTAAAGATACCCTGGATGTGTGGGATGTCCAGCTGGCGGACTACGGGAAAAGGATCATCAGGGCCCGAAGGGATTTTATCGACGCGCTCAACGGCCTGACCGGGCCGATCCATGAAAAGCTGACCGGCGGCCGGGAAAGGCTGACAGTCCGTTATGAACCGAATGTGTCGGAGGAACGGTTCGAGGAACAGATCTTTTTGCAGCGGGATCACGACCTGATGTTAAAAACAACGGGTACGGGCCCCCATCGGGACGATATCAGTTTTTATATAAACGATGTGGATATCCGGAAATACGGATCCCAGGGACAGCAGCGGACAGCGGCATTGTCACTGAAACTGGCTGAGATCGATCTGGTCAGGAAGGCCGTCAACGATACGCCGGTCCTTTTGCTGGACGACGTATTGTCTGAACTGGACAGTTTCAGGCAAAACTATTTATTGGAAAGCATCAATGATACACAGACGATCATCACCTGTACCGGCCTGGATGATTTCATAAACAGCCGGTTTGATATTGACAGAATCTTTAAAGTGGTAAACGGCGAGATCGAGGAAAGTCATTAGGAGGTAAAACATGAGCGACAATTACAGTGCGGATCAAATTCAGATTTTAGAGGGACTGGAAGCTGTGCGCAAACGGCCGGGTATGTACATTGGCAGTACATCCTCCAAAGGACTTCATCATCTTGTTTACGAGATCGTAGATAACGCGGTGGACGAAGCTTTGGCCGGATATTGCGACACGATCACCGTGATCGTCAATAAGGGCGACAGTATAACGGTCATTGATAATGGCCGGGGCATCCCGGTAGACATACAGGAAAAAGCGGGACGGCCTGCCGTAGAGGTGGTATTTACCATTCTCCATGCCGGCGGAAAGTTCGGCGGCGGAGGGTACAAAGTATCCGGCGGTCTCCATGGCGTGGGCGCTTCGGTCGTCAACGCTTTATCGGAATGGTTGGAAGTCGTTGTATATAAAGGCGGCAAAAAATACAAACAGCGTTATGAACGGGGAAAAGTGGTAAAAGACCTGGAAATGGTCGGAAAGACCGATAAAAAGGGAACAAAAGTCACGTTCCTTCCCGATAAAGAGATCTTTGAAGAGACCGTTTTTGATTTTGATATCCTGAAGGAAAGACTGCGGGAGACGGCCTTCCTCACCAAGGGATTGAAGATCATCCTTATCGATGAACGCCAGGAAAAAAGAGTGGAAAGGATCTTCCACTATGAAGGCGGCATCAAAGAATATGTGGAATACGTGAACAGGAACCAGGATGTTCTTTATCCCCAGATCATTTACTGTGAAGGAACGAAAGATAATGTTTACGTGGAAGTGGCCATGCAGCATAACAGTTCCTATACGGAAAACACTTACAGCTTTGTCAATAATATCATCACGCCGGAAGGCGGCACCCACCTGGTGGGCTTTCGGAACGCGCTGACCAAGACATTTAACGATTACGCGCGGAAAAACAAGCTGTTAAAGGAAAATGAAAGCAATCTCACGGGAGACGATATAAGGGAAGGGTTGACGGCGATCATCAGCGTCAAGCTGGAGGAACCCCAGTTTGAAGGGCAGACGAAGCAGAAGCTTGGAAACAGCGAAGCCAGAGGCGCCGTTGACAATATCGTCAGCGAAAAGCTGATGATCTTCCTGGAGCAGAA
>CALWEE010000268.1 GCA_944376975.1 uncultured Lachnospiraceae bacterium | reverse complement strand
ATCATAAATCTGTCCTCCTCTTTGGGATCGGTATAACCCTGGAAATCAACCATTTATTTCCGGATAAGCTATCTGCTATTATATAATAGCCATATCCTTTTTGCAAGTTAATATACCCGCCGCTCCGGCCTATCTTCAGCATATTTTCCCATTTATATGGAAATAGTAAAAGAAACCGCTGTTCCACGTCGGAACACGCTGATTTCCATAACAGGAGGGTTACCATGAACTTGACCGGAGTAATGACATATGGCCGGGACAGCTTTTCGCTTCCCGAAACACTGGATAAAACAGCCGAAACGTTGGGGTATCTGGAAAGCGGTCGCGTTGACGCCGTTATCGAACAGATGCTGCGCGCTTTTACCGATTCAAATGACCGGCTCACGAAAATGTGCGTTGACGAAACCCATACCGGACGGTATGAAGACAAAGCGCGGAAACATATCCTCGCGGTCCGATCGATACGAAACGATGCCCACCCGTTTCACGATCCTATTGTGACTTTTGGTCATTTTGCTTGCGGCGCGCGACGCGAACCCATCGGTATGATATTAGGATTGACCTGCGCGGACGATCCGGCCCTGTCCATTTTATATATGATCTATATGGCCGTCCGTACCCGCAGCCCGCTTTTTCTGAGTTTCCACCCCAAAGCCTTACAGACGTCCATCGAGATCGCCCGGGTCTTAAAAGAAGCGGCCGTATCGTCCGGCCTTCCCGCCGATATGATCAGCTGGGCGCCCATATCGCTGGAAAACCGCCTGAAAGAACTGATCCGGCACAAAGCGATCCGGACGATCCTGGCTTCCGGAAGCCCGCGTTTCTGCGCCAGGATGAAAGAATCCCAAAAGCCCTGCCGTATCTTCGCCTCCCAATGGGTGCCGGCCATCGTTTCCAAAACAGCCGATCCGGAACTTGCCGCCACAAAGATCCTTTCATCCCGGGCCGGTGACTATGGCCTGGATCATAACGGGATACAGGCGGTATTCGCGGAAAACGGCGTATACGACAGCCTGGTCGCGTTTATGGAAAAACACAACGCCCGTTTTCTCAATAAAGAAGAATCCCAGAAGATCCTTCCCATACTGAATGATATGGCCGCCGGCGTTCCGAACAAAAAAGCGACGGGCCTTCCCCCTTTCCGTCTTGCCCAGGCCGCTAAAATACAGGTTTCTTCCGACTGTCCTGTTCTTTGCGTCACGCCCGAGAATATTGGCCCGGAATACCCCTTATCGATCCCGCGGCGTATGCCCATCCTGGCCGTTTACAGGACAAAAGACCTGGACCATGGCCTGGAACTGTGCCAAAAAGGACTGTCCGATTTCCCCGGGAGCGCCTGCTGTTCCTTATTTTCATGTCATCGGGCTGAATCCGAGTATGTTTCCAGCAAATTGACTATAAGTCATTTGTTTGTGAACGATACGCCGCCGGAGGTGGACAGCCATTTTCTCTCATATACATCCGATCTGGTCCGCCTGAAATATATTTCCTCCAGGCCGGAATATACACGTGTATTTAAGATCCCGGACAAGATCTTTTTCAACAAAGGGTCGATCTGTGAATTATCTTCCTTTGAAAACGTCCAGAAAGTGCTGGTCGTTACAGATCAGGATGCCGATCTTATCCTGCGCGGATGGAAACAGGAACAGAACACGCTTCGTTATGATATCTTTCATATTGACGGAAGTATATGCGCAAATGACAGGATCGAGCGGGGACGTGAAAAAATGGCCGCTCTGCGACCGGATATGGTGATCGCTTTCGGAAACCAGTATACCATCGACATCGCCAAAGGCATCCTGCTCAAATGGTGTTTCCCCGACAAAGATTTTGACGATCTGTCCGTAAAATATATGGACGTTCAGTCATTTTCCCAGAAGACCGCTTTGTCCTGTGATAAACCGATATTTGTCGCCATTCCCACCTTTATTGATTCCGGCACGGAAACAACGTCTTTTTTCAGGTCCACCGATCAGGCGACCGGGATCCATTATCCGGTCATGGGGTATGATCTGACGCCGGATATCCTTATATCCGATCCGGATATACAGGATAAACTGACCTGCCCGGATCTTTCTTACCAATGGATCCATCTTTTTGTGCAGGCTTCGGAAGCGTATATGTCTCTTTTGGCGTCCGATTTTTCCGATGCTTTCGCCTTGCAGGCCATGCGTCTGTCATTTAACCGCAGCCATATCCAAAACGCTTCTTTGCTGGCAGGTATGGCTTTCGGCAACGCGTTCGCGGGCCTGACCCGCGCTTTTGGAGAAACGATCAGTGAATCATTTTCCATTGACAAAAGCCTGTGCGACGCCGTTATTTTCCCGTTTATATTGATGTACAACGGCGTACTCGTACCCAGCCGCATCTCTCCGGATTATCCGGAAGATCATTACAACATAAACGAAAAACTCATCCGCGCCTGCCGCTGCCTCGGATTGGATATTCCAGAAGAAAAAAACGCAAAACGCGACCGCTCCCCGTTGGCTGCGTCCATCCTGCGGGATGCTTTCGTGAACCTGCGATCCCGTCTGGCCATTCCCGGGTCTTTCCGGGAATATGGCCTGAATTCCAGGGAATACGGCGCGAAAAAAGCGGAAATATGCCAAAAGGTTTTTTCCCACGGCTGCGCCCGTTCCAATCCCCGTTCACCGTCTCTTGACGAACTGGGCGCGCTGTATGATTCTTTTTACGCTGTCCTTGCGAAATAAAGAAAAGCTCTTAGTAAGTTCTTTCCCTTACTAAGAGCTTCTTCTCATTCTTTTGTGATCCCCATCTGCATGGCCATTTCCAGGGCTTCCGCCTCCTCATCTCCGAGGGCGATATACGATTCACCTTTGATGATCTCTTTGATATAGCTGTAACAGCCATCCTTGCTATGTATGGAATTGATGATGAATCCATCGTTTGTATCGTTCAGCATGGCATAGGCGAAACTCATCTTTCCGCCCATCTCTTTAAACGCGTCATACTTGACGATCCCTATCTTCTGATAAGATCTTGCCATGCTCTTTTCCAGACGGACAAGCCGGTTATTCAACGTATTGCTGTTTTTCTTCAGCGTTTCGATCTCATCCAGATGATTTTGTATGGATTCATCCAGGGATTTCGCGTTCCTTCCGCCTCTCATGAACGCTTTATACTTTTTGTTCAGCGCGTTTTGCTTGCGATTCAGGATGATCAACAGCGCAAATAATATGATGATGAGGACAAACATCCCTATGATCAAAATTCCCGGATCAAATTTCAAGCTTGCCAGTATCCTGCTATCCATATTTATCCTACCTGCCTTACCGACTCGATCAGATCGATGATCCTTTCCAATTCGTCATTGGAATAATATTCGATCTCGATCTTGCCTTTTTTGTAATTATTACTCTTGATCGCCACTTTTGTTCCCACGACAGATTTCATCCGTTCTTCCAACTGGTGATAGATCAGTTCCATCTGGGAATAGTCAACTTTCGGTTTCTCCACTTTTTTCTTCGGCGTCAGAAGATCTTTGACCAGTTTTTCCGTCTCCCGCACGCTTAATTTATTGTCGAATACGTGAATGGCCGCGTTGTATTGCTGTTCACCGTTCTCGATCGCCAGCAAAGCTCTGGCATGACCGCTGCTGATCATCTCATCGATGACCATCTGCCGGACTCTTTTATCCAGCTTTAACAACCGCAAAGAATTGGTTATCGCCGCCCGGCTTTTGGATACCCTTTCCGCCACTTCATCCTGCTTCAGGCCATACTCTTTGATCAACGTCTCAAAAGCCATTGCTTCTTCAATAGGGTTCAGATCCTCTCTTTGAAGATTTTCAATAACCGCGATCTCTACCGTCTCCACATCGGAATAATCCTTTATGATGACCGGAACTTCTTTCAATCCCGCGATGCGCGCGGCTCTCCACCGCCTTTCGCCTGCCACGATCTCGTAATAATCCGCCTGTTTCTTTACGATGATCGGCTGGATCATCCCGTGATGTTTTATCGATTCCGCCAATTCCTGAAGTGAATCTTGGTCAAAATTCTTTCTTGGCTGGTTTCTGTTTGGCTCGATCTCGTTAAGTTTGATCAATATCTCTTTATGTTCTTCTTCCGGTTTCTTTTTTTCCACTTTAACCGGCTCTTTTACGGCTTTCTTTACCGTTTTTTTATCTGTGGATGATGGGATGAGCGCGTCTATGCCTCTTCCCAATCCGCCTCGACGTGCCGCCACTATTTTTCACCTTCCCCTCTGTGTATCACTTCTTCCGCCAGAAGACGATAAGCTTCCGCCCCGGCAGAACGATTATCATACATATTTATCGGCATACCATAGCTTGGCGCCTCCGCAAGACGCACATTTCTTGGAATGATCGTTTTATAGATATTTCGATCCAGATTTTCTTTCACGTTTTCCACGACTTGAAGCGAAAGATTTGTACGTCCATCAAACATGGTAAATACAACGCCTTCTATCTCCAACGACTCGTTCAGCCTTTCCTGGATCAGATCGATGGTATGTATCAGCTGAGTCAGGCCTTCCAAAGCATAATATTCGCACTGGATCGGTACAATGACCGTATTTGCCGTCGTCAAAGCATTGATCGTCAGTATATTTAACGAGGGAGGGCAGTCAATAATGATAAAATCATAGTTTTCTTTGATCTGTTCGATCTTGTCCCTCAGTAAATATTCTTTATTTTCCACATTGATCAGTTCAACTTCCGCGCCGGACAGATTTATATTCGATGCTATAACGTCCAATCCATCCATGACAGAAGGCTGAATACATTCGGCCGCTTCAATATTTTCTTCCAGCAACAGTTCATACACTGTATTTTCAGCTTCATCCTTATTGATGCCCAATCCGCTCGTTGTATTCCCCTGCGGATCCATATCGATTGTCAGAACCCTTTGCTGAAGTTCGGCCAAAGAAGAAGACAGATTGATCGCCGTTGTCGTTTTCCCAACGCCGCCTTTTTGATTCGCTATTGCAATAATTCTTCCCATAACTCTCCTCTTTCCTGCAGAGATTATTATAACATTTTATCATCTGTTCTTCTATAGCAATAATATAAAAATTCTATGAAATGACGTAAATGTTTCACGTGAAACATTTACTATTTTTGTAAAAAACTACCTTATCCTTGTTTTTGACAAACAAAACGTTTGATCTTCTTTTCTGAACTTTGGTCATTTTATAGTTTTGCGTATAATATGAACAAAACATTGTTCCTATTGGTATTGTGTCATCCATACGTATTTTGCATAAAAAAAAGGATGTTTCACGTGAAACATCCTTTTTCCTTACATTTGTTCCGGACATTTGATACCAAGCAGTGACAGAGCGTCTTTGATGATATTCTTTACGATCTCCACAATGTTTGCCCGGGTATTTCGTATATTGTCTTCCAGTACATTGATCTGACAATCATGATAAAATTTGTTAAATGCCTGAGCAAGCGCGACCGCGTATCTGGAAATGATATAAGGTTCCATGCGATCAGCGGCGTCTTTTACAGCCTGGGGATAACGTTCGATTTCTTTGATCAACGCCATAGATGTATCGTCTGTCAGTACATTATAGTCGATCTCATCTGTTTTATCGCCAATCTTCCTCAGGACACTGGCTGCCCTTGCGTAGGTATACTGAACATAAGGACCTGTTTCGCCGTCAAAGTTCAATATTTTATCCCAATCGAATACCACGTCTTTTATCCTCTGATTATAAAGATCGTTGAAGATGATCGCTCCAATACCGACTTCTCTTGAAACTTCTTCTTTGTCGCTGATATCTGGATTTTTCTCTTCAATAATGCTTCGTGTTTTCTGGATCGACTCGTTCAGGATATCCTCAGCATAGATGATATTGCCTTTTCTTGTGGAAAGTTTTCCGCCTTTCAGGCTTACAAGGCCATAAGGTACATGATACAAATCTTTCGCCCAATCATAACCCATCAGTTCAATGACCTTAAACCACTGGGCAAAATGAAGTTTCTGCTCCAACCCGGTCACATAAAGACATTTATCAAAATGATAGGTGTTCTTTCTATATAAAGCAGCGGTGATATCACGGGTCGCGTAAAGAGAACTTCCGTCTTTCTTGGTGATCAGACAGGGCGGCATGCCGTATTCCTCCAGATCGATGATCTGGGCGCCTTCGCTGACCTTAATGAGCCCTTTTTCTTTCAATTCTTCGATGACAGCAGCCATTTTATCGTTGTAAAAGCTTTCGCCATCGTAAGAGTCGAAATCTATATCCAGCATTTTGTAGACGCTCATAAATTCTTTTAAGCTGATCTCTCTGAACCAACGCCAGATGCTCAACGCTTCTTCGTCGCCATGTTCCATTTTCGTAAACCAGGATCTGGCTTCATCGTTTAAGCTGTCGTCTTTTTCCGCTTCTTCATGGAACTTGACATAAATACGCATCAGTTCGGAAATACCTTCATTCTCAACAGCCTGCTGGCTTCCCCAGCGTTTATATGCCACGATAAGCTTTCCAAACTGGGTTCCCCAGTCGCCCAGGTGATTGATCCGGACAACATCGTAACCGGATTTTCTGTAAATATTGTTAAGAGAATTACCGATGATCGTTGTCCTTAAGTGGCCCACGTGGAAATTCTTCGCCACGTTGGGAGAGGAGTAGTCGATACAGATCGTTTTACTGTTTTTCTCCTCGGCTCCGCCATAATTTTTACAGTTTTTGTAATTTTCAACGATCTGACGGGCCATTTCCTGTTTGTTTACATAAAAATTCAAATAAGGTCCTAAACATTCAACTTTACTGAGGAAAGACGCGTTTTCCATCTTTTCCTTCAGTTCCGCCGCGATGGCCTGGGGCGCTTTCCGATATGTTTTCGCCAATTTAAAACACGGAAAGGCAAAATCACCCATTTCTGTTTTCGGAGGGATCTCAATAAGAGATAAGATCTCTTCTTTGCTCAGGCTTTCCACCTGAGCGGATATCAATTCTGCCACTTTATTTTTCATACACTTTGTCTCCTAAAATAGAATATGTAAACATATTATGTGAAGTATTTATGTAATCTAATAATCCTTTTAAGCCTGTTTTCCGGCTTTCAAAGCCCTGCTCAATAAGGTATATTTTACAACAAAATAAAAAAAATAGCTATAAAAAATTAATCGTATATGATAATATAAACTATGAGGTGAGACGATTGAAAAAAAGCAAACCCTTATTTAAAATAGCTGCTGTTTCGGCCTCCGCGCTGTTCGCTACATGGTGCATCAACAAGCTCATATTTGTCCGGTCCAGCCTGAAAGACCATCTGAGTACAGACCGGGATCAGATCTATCCCTGGCGCTTTGGCAATATAGTCTATACAAAAACCGGCGAAGGTTCACCCATTCTTTTGATCCATGACCTGAAGAGCACGGCTTCTTCCAACGAATGGGAAGGCATACTGGCGCGCCTCGCGAAAAATCATACCGTCTATACGATTGACCTGATCGGCTGCGGACGTTCCGATAAACCAAAAATGACGTATACCAACTATGTCTACGTCCAGCTTGTCAACGATTTTATCCGCAATGTGATCGGCAGGCCCACCGACGTCATGACAAGCGGCGTTTCCGCGAGCATTGCCGTTATGGGCTGTACGGCGGAATCGGAACTGTATCACCGGATCGTCATGGTCGATCCGCCTTCCGAGCAGACGCTGCGCAAGTATCCGAAAGCCAACCACAAGGCTTTAAAGTACCTTATCGAATGTCCGATCATAGGAACTTTCATATATAACGTGATCTTTTCCAGATATTTTATCAAAAAAGAGCGGGAACATCAGGTATTTGACGACGAACAGGTCGTGGAAAGACTGACGCAGGCCGGCTATGGCGCCGCCCATCACGGCGGTCCGGCGGTCCGTTACTTTTACGCCAGCGAACGCAGCCATTTTACCAACATCAACATGTTCCGAATGGTAGGGCGTCTGGATAAGAGCATGTACCTTATCTTTGGCGAGACCGAACCGGAGACAGAAGAGAACATGGACCATTATCTTTCCATCAATCCCGCCATTGAAGCGGAGATCCTTCCGGACTGCGGCCATTATCCCCATCTTGAACGACCGGACGCGTTTATGGAGATCTGCTCCATTTACCTGGCTTCCGAAGACGATCTGGATCCGTGACCTGACAGCCTGTCCTTTTGCAGGGCAGGCTGCTTTTATTTTCCGCAGGGGCAGGAGCGGACCTGATCCAGATCGCGGTTCATGCGGATGTGTTCGATCCCCGCCTCCATGAACACGTCGCCATCCGCCTTAAATCCCAGTTTTTCGTAAAATCCTCTGGCGTATACCTGGGCGTCGATACAGATCTTTTTCCCGCCGCATTGGCGGGCCTTATCCATCAGCATCAACATGACCAACTGTCCATATCCCATATTTCTAAATGACTTTTGGACAGCTAACCGGCCTATCCGAAAAACGCCTTCGCCCATTCCAAGCATCCGGCCTGTGGCCGCCGGTTCGCCTTTTTCGTCGTATATGAGCGCGTGAGCCGCCGCGTCATCCATTCCGTCAAACTCCAGATCCGGATCCACCTTCTGTTCCGTCACAAAAACGTCCTGGCGTATTTTCCGGCAAAGCGGGTAGCGTTCATCGTTTATCCCCATGAAACATATTCCCTGGACCATATGATCTCCTTCTTTCCTGATTTTTACGATAAAGGTTCCCTGGACGGTTTTCCTGCCTTCCTCGGATAAGCCTTTCCTGTAGGACGGATCTTATCCACAATGATCAGGGAACGGCCGGCGTCTGTCCCCATCAGCGTATACTGATCCACACGGGATATTTTACCGCCCAGTCGGGTTATGGCATTTTGACTATTAGTCAGTTCTTCGTCTATATTCCCGGACTTATATGGAATAAACTTTCCGCCCACTTTGACAAAGGGCAGGCAGTATTCGGAAAGGGTGGACATATTGGCCACAGCCCGGGAAAAGCAGTAGTCATACTGTTCCCTGTATCCTGGATCCCTTGCCAGATCTTCCGCCCTTGCGTGGACCGCCTCCGCCTTTAAAAGACCCAGTTCCAACAGGACATTTTTCAGGAATCCGATCCGTTTATTGAGCGAATCCATTAAAGTGATCTGTATATCCGGAAAAGCGATCTTTAACGGGATCCCGGGAAAACCGGCCCCGGTCCCCATGTCGATGACCTTGTCGCCTTCTTTGAACCGGACTGCCCGCGCGACGCAGAGACTGTCGATAAAATGTTTGTCGACCACGTCTTCCCACTGGGTAATACCGGTAAGGTTCATCACCTTATTGGTCTCTATCAGCATTTCATAATACTGTTCAAACTGTTCAAGCTGGCTTTCACTCAGACAGATCCCCAGTTCCAGGGCCCCTCTGGCCAGCTTTTCTGTTCTTTTCATACCGTCTCCTTCATATGTTTTTTCCGTTTATACTGTTCCAGATAAATCATAAGGACCGATATATCGGCGGGAGAGACGCCGGATATACGGGACGCCTGTCCTATGGAATGGGGGCGTATGGCTGTCAGCTTCTGGCAGGCCTCCGTCCTCAGGCTCTTTATATCGGAGTAATCCAGATCTTCCGGTATCTTTTTGTCTTCCATTTTCCGGAATTGTTCCACCTGGCGCATCTGCCTGTCAATGTATCCCTGATATTTGATGTTGATATCGACCTGGACGATCACGTCCTCCGGAAGCTTTTTCCGCCCGGCATCCAGGGGAAGGAGCGTCTCATAAGACAGTTCCGGCCTGCGTATGAGTTCAGCCATGGATACCGCCGTCTTAAGCGGCGTGCTTCCATGTTTTTCAAGAAAATCCTGGACCTCTTTGCTTCCTCCGATGGTCGTATGTTCCAGCCGCCGTATTTCTTCCCGGATCATCTTTTCCTTTTCGAGCAGTTTTTCATATCGTTCATCATCAATAAGGCCCACCTCATGGCCGATGGGCGTCAGCCGCAGATCGGCGTTGTCCTGCCTTAAGATCAGCCTGTATTCCGCCCGCGAGGTCATCATCCGGTAGGGTTCATGGGTTTCTTTCGTGATCAGGTCGTCAATGAGCACGCCGATATACGCTTCCGAACGTTTCAGGATGACGGGATCCCGCCCTTTGATCTTCATGGCCGCGTTGATGCCCGCCATCAGTCCCTGGGCCGCCGCTTCCTCATATCCTGAACTTCCGTTGAACTGGCCGCCGGAAAAAAGCCCGTCGATCGCTTTAAATTCCAGCGACGCCTTTAACTGGACCGCCGGTATGCAGTCGTATTCGATGGCATAGGCATGCCTTACGATCTGGGCGTGTTCCAGTCCGGGAACGGAGCGGTACATACGGAACTGGACGTCTTCCGGAAGGGAACTGGACATACCGCCCACATACATCTCATTCGTATAATTTCCTTCCGGTTCGATAAATACCTGATGCCGGGATTTATCGGCGAACTTCACCACTTTGTCCTCGATGGAAGGGCAGTAGCGGGGGCCGACGCCTTCAATGACGCCCGCGTACAGGGGCGACCGGTCCAGGTTGTCCCGGATGATCTGATGGGTCTTTTCGTTGGTGTAGGTCAGCCAGCAGGATACCTGTTCCTTTTGTATCGACTCCGGATCCGTTGTAAAGGAAAAGGGTACGATACGTTCATCGCCGAACTGTTCTTCCATCTTTGAAAAATCAATGGTCCGCCGGTCGATCCGGGCCGGTGTGCCGGTCTTGAACCGGACCAGACGTATGCCCAACCTTTTCAGCGCTTCCGAAAGGGCGTTGGCCGCCTGGAGGCCGTTGGGACCGGTATAAGTGATCGATTCGCCGCACAGGCATCGGGCTTTCAGATACACGCCTGTGGCCAGTATGGCCGCTTTACACGGGTATATACCTCCCGTATGGGTCACCACGCCGGTAATCCTCTTTTTCCCGTCTTTTTCTTCGGTTGTAAAATCCACGATCTCCGCCTGCTTGACCGTCAGGTTTTCCTGATTTTCCACCACGCGGCGCATATGGTCCGTATAATCGTGTTTATCCGCCTGGGCTCTCAGGGAATGGACCGCGGGTCCTTTTGATCTGTTCAGCATTTTGGACTGGATGAACGTGGCGTCGATGGTCTTGCCCATCTGGCCGCCGAGCGCGTCGATCTCACGCACCAGATGCCCTTTTGAGCTTCCGCCGATATTGGGATTGCAGGGCATAAGGGCGATACTTTCAATGCTCACGGTAAACATGATCGTCTTCAGTCCAAGCCTGGCGCAGGAGAGGGCGGCTTCACATCCCGCGTGCCCCGCGCCGATGACGGCAACATCATAATCTTCGTATTGGTATGCCATATCGTTCCTCCTATTTGCCCATGCAGAATTCGCTGAATATGGTGTCGATCAGGTCTTCGCCCAGCGATTCCCCTATGATCTTTCCAAGGGACGTATAGGCGTTCATAAAGTCGATGGAATAAAAGTCTTCCGGCATGCCCGCGTCCAGGCTTTCCTTCACCAGCTTCAGGCTGTCAAGAGCGTCCATGATCGCCTTTTTATGCCGCGTGTTCGTGATATAGATCTGATCGTTAAGATCGATCTGGCCATTGAAGAACATGTCTTTTATCCGGTCTTCCAGTTCGTCCAGGCCGTCACCGAATTTCGCCGATACGGCGATCAGGGGACGATCCAGTTCTTTTTCCAGTTCCTCTTTTTCCATTGCCTGGGAAAGATCCGATTTGTTCAAAAGGATGATCGTCTTTTTATCCCGTATCATATCCATGATGGCCCGGTCATTTTCATCAAAAGGCGCGGCGCCGTCGATCACGTAGATGACCAGATCCGCCTGACGGATCGCGTCTTTTGACCGGTCCACGCCGATACGTTCCACCACGTCCTGCGTATCCCTGATCCCGGCGGTATCCATGATGTTCAGCGATATGCCGTGTATGTTCACCGTTTCTTCCAGCACGTCCCTCGTTGTCCCGGCCACGTCCGTGACAATGGCCCTTTCTTCTCCGGAAAGCATGTTCAACAAAGAAGACTTCCCGGCGTTGGGTTTTCCGACGATGGCCGTTTTGATGCCTTCTTTGATCAGCCTTCCGCTGTCCGCCGTATCCAGGAGTTTTTCCAGCTCCGCGATGTGCCTGTCCACTTTTTCGCGGAAGATCTCATCCTGTCCGTCCATGGATATATGTTCCGGATCGTCCAGCGAAGCCTCTATGAAAGCCACGCTTTCAATGATGCTTTTTCTTATGTCCTGTATCTTTTCCTTCAGTTCCCCTTTAAGCTGCCTGAGCGAACTGTCCAGGGCGTATTCATTTTTTGACCGGATGATATCCATGACCGCTTCCGCCTGGGAAAGGTCGATCCGTCCGTTTAAAAACGCCCGTTTCGTAAATTCCCCGGGTTCCGCCGGTCTTGCCCCGTAACGGATCACCGTTTCCAGTATTTTATTCATGACCACGATGCCGCCGTGACAGTCGATCTCCACCACGTCTTCCGCGGTATAGGTTTTCGGAGCTTTCATGACAAGGACCAGCACTTCGTCGATCACCTGATCGCCATCGAAGATATGGCCGTAGTGGATCGTATGGCTTGGCGCGTCGGCAAGCTTTTTCTTTCCTGAAGGACTTCGGTAGATCTTATCGGCGATCCTTATCGCCTCGTCCCCGCTGATCCTTATCTTCCCTATACCGGAATGGGTCATCCCGGTGGAAACAGCGGCAATGGTATCCATTTCCATGGTATGGAAAACCCCTTTCTATCCTAAAATTACCCCCATCTTTACATACGTAAAAAAGGGGGTAACTTTGTATCCTTATTCTTCCACATTCCGTCTGGATCTGTAGTCTCTGTTATTTTCCCGTTTTTTTAAGGTAATGACCACTTTGCGGTACGGTTCGTCACCCTCGCTGTGCGTCTCCACATATCTGTCGCCCTGGAGCGCCGAATGGATGACCCGGCGTTCATAAGGATTCATCGGTTCCAATGTGACCGGACGACGTGTCCGTTTTACCTTATAGGCCAGGTTGCGCGCCAGATTCTCAAGGGTCGCTTTTCTTCTTTCTCTGTAATTTTCCGTATCCAGTTTGATCTTGATATACGAATCGCTTTCCTTATTGACGACCAGGCTGATCAGATACTGGAGGGAATCCAGCGTCTGTCCGCGCTTACCGATGAGGATGCCCATCTCAGGTCCTTCCATGTTGATGGTCATATTTTTGTCTTCTTCGTTATAATCGATCGTGGATGTAACTTCCAGATCCATGGCGTCAAACAGCTTGTTTAAAAATTCGTATGTATCGTCAACAATGTTGCTTTTTTTACGAACTTTTATGACCGCGTTCTGTTTTCCTATAAGCCCCAGAAATCCGGTGCTGCCTTTTTCAATGACTTCATACTCGATCTTATCGCTTGTTGTTCCAAGTCTGATAAGTGCTTCCGTTATCGCGTCATCAACGGTCTTTGCTGATACTTCGATATAATCCATACTTTTCATCCTCCATCATATCAACGCACTAATCTTGTTTATCTTTCCGGTCAAGCATGTGGGCAATGGAAGCAATACTGCTGGTGTCGACAGGCTTGTCCGATGCCTGATAATCCCTCGGTTTATAGTTCTTTTTCGTATTGGCTTTCGCGATCTCGCTGAGAGATTTCTGTTTTTCATTTTCCTGCTGTGCCTGGGCAGCCGCGCTGGCTCCCATCATCCGCTCGGATAAAGTCGGTTTGCCGCCCCGTCTTTCGGCCTTTTTAGCGGCGATCTTTTTATTCTCCTCTATAAGAAGATCCAGGTCTTTGCTGTCAAAATACCGGTTGGCCACGATCACGCTCAATGTACGGAATACGGAGCTGGCGATCCAGTATACGCCGATACCGGACGGCAGCGTCAGACAGAAAAATACGGAGATCAGAGGCATGGTCACGTTCATCATGCGCATGGACGCCATCATGGAATTTTCTTCCGCCTCAGATTCCTTCTGCTTCGGCTGGATGACCCTCGTACTGATATACTGGGTCACGCCGGCAAGGACGGGAATGATGATACCCGGGAAAAATCCGGCGACCCCGGCCCCAAACTGTACCGGCGCGTCGATGATGTTCAGTCCGCCGGGGAGCTGGTTCATATGGATGATCGTGTCTTTTACGGCGGTCACTGCCGTACCCACATCCGGATTGGAGGCAAACGCCTGAACGAGCGTATCCCATCCGGTGGATTTTACAAAGTTGAGCGCGTCGACGATCTTGTCCATGTTATTAAAGTCAAAACTTCCCACACGGATGCTCAGATCGGTCATAAGCTGGCTCATGATATCCGCGCCGCCGGCTGTCGCCTGGATCGGCTCAGCTATCGTCCGGTACAGATCGCCGATAACGTCCACATACGCGGGGATATTGTAAATGACCCGGTACAGGGCGAACAGGATCGGCAGCTGGATCAGCATGGGCAGGCAGCCTGCCGTCGGGCTTGATCCATATTTCGCGTACACGGCCTGTGTTTCGGCCTGCATGCGGTTGACAGACGCCGTGTCTGTCTTTCCTTTATATTTTCTCTGTATCTTTTGTATCTCCGGATTGATCAGCGAAGACATCCGGGTAAATCGCTGCTGTTTGATCGTCAAAGGCAGAAGAAGCAGATTGACGACCAACGTAAACAGGATAATGGTCAGTCCAACATTCGGTATCCCTACAAAATTCAGGAATTCAAAGATGTAATTCATGATGAGACCCAATACGAAGGCAAAGGGTCCTAAGATACCTCCAACTTTTGTAAGAACAAGCGCATTCAATGTTTTGTTTCCTCCTTAACTTATGGAACCGGGTCATATCCCCCTTTGTGAAAAGGATGACATCGCAGTATCCGCCTTATCGCCAGATAACTGCCTTTCAGGGCTCCATACTTTTCCAATGCCTCAAGCGCGTATTCCGAACAGGTGGGAATATAGATGCAGCAAGGGCTTTTATACGGCGAAATATACTTTCTGTAAAAACGGATACATCCGATTAAAAATTTTTTCATCTTACACCATCTCAGATCCTTGTATCCATTCAGGATATGCGCCGCCGGTCAGATATCCGCGGCTTTATCCTCCGTCTCCAATATACCATGCAGCTTTGCCAGTTTTTCCATGGATCTTCCCACGCGATAGAAGTCGGCTTTTGACGCCGGTATACGACCGATGATGACCAGGTCGTATCCTTTTTTGTAAGATCCCTCATTCAAACGATAATTTTCCCTGACAAGCCGCGTAAAACGATGTCTGACAACACTGTTTCCAACTCTTTTGCTGACAGAAATACCGACCCGGTTCCTGTCCAGGTGATTTTCCAGTATATACATCACAATGAACCGGTCGGCGTAAGAAACGCCATATTCATAAACGTTTTTAAATTGTTCTTTCTTTTTCAATGATTCCGAAAACCGCATATCAACCAGGCACCTTTCCGCTTGGTATACCTTCTCCTAAAGAAAAAGGCCACATATATGCGGCCTAAGCTGTCAATTTATTTCTTCCTTTAGCTCTTCTTGCTGCTAATACTTTTCTGCCATTAGAAGTACTCATTCTTTTTCTGAAACCATGAACTTTGCTTCTCTGCCGTTTTTTCGGCTGAAATGTCATTTTCATTCGGATACACCTCCCTGTCATCTGCGTAACTAGATAAAATATCTATTCTATTATATTCATTCACCGGTTTATCGTCAAGTGAAACCTTTGCTTTTTCAGTGAATTGTGGATAACTTTTCTATCAACAGAATTATCCCCACGTTTACATAATTTTATCCACACGATGTGAATAATATGTGGATAAGTGTGGACAATTTTGTTATAATTTGATCAATATCCCATATTTCGTGGTTTTTTTACCTGTGAAAAGTGTGAATGATTTTTTCTTTATTTATCAACATTAACATAAAACCGGTTATGCGCAACGACTTTATGTCAATCTGCGTCTTAAATTTATCCACATAGTTATCCACATTTTGATTGTTGATATCTCAAAAAAATTATTATAAAATAGATATGATATCATACCAGAATTATAATTAGGGGGATTATCTTGTGTTATCCGTCATAGAAGAAAAATGGAACGAAGTCCTTGAAAAAATGAAGATTGAAAACGAGATCACCGAGGCCGCGTTTGAAACCTGGGTCCGTTATATGAAGCCTTACAGTGTTGACGGCAATAAACTCACCGTCATGATCGACAAAGAAAACCTTCTCCTTAACGCCGACTGGTTCTCCAAAAAATACCGCATGCCTCTGATCGTAACCATCGCGGAAGTCATGGAATCCGAATATGACGTGATCTTTGTCACACCGGACGATCTTCCTGAAAAAGGCGTTATTAATAATAAGGAAAAGACTTCTCTGTCCGACGCTCAGGCCAAAGCGCCCATTGATTCCAACCTGAACCCGAAGTACACCTTTGATACCTTCGTTGTCGGCAAGAACAATGACATCGCCCACGCGACGGCGCTGGCTGTGGCGGAAGATCCGGGTACATACGGCAATCCGCTGTTCATATACGGCGGGGCGGGTCTTGGAAAGACCCACCTGATGCAGGCCATTGCCCATTACGTGCTCGCGAAACATCCCGATTACCGGATCATATACGTGACAAGCGAATCTTTTACCAACGAACTGGTCCATTCCATCCAGCATAAGCAGATCGAAAACTTTAAGAACAAGTACAGGAACATCGATATGCTGCTCATCGACGATATCCAGTTCATTGTTAATAAGGAAAGTACACAGGAAGAATTCTTCCATACGTTTAATACATTATCGGAAAACAAAAAACAGATCGTCATTTCTTCCGATAAACCGCCGAAAGACATAAAAGATCTGGAAGAAAGGCTGATCACCCGTTTCAAGAGCGGCCTGACCGTGGACGTGCAGGCTCCCAATTACGAAACCCGTATGGCCATCCTAAAAAAACGGGCCGAACTGGACGATATCGAGGCAGACGATGAATCACTCAACTATATCGCCGCCAACATAAAATCCAACATCCGTGAACTGGAAGGCGCCCTGAAAAACGTCTACAATTTTTCCCGGCTCAAAAAACAGCCCATTGATTTTGACCTGACCCAGGAAGCGCTGAAGAACATCATCTCACCGGAAGAAAGGCAGCCGATCACCTCCGATCTGATCATCCATATCGTATCGGAGCACTTCGGCATCTCTCCGGACGACATAAAAGGCATCAAACGTACAAAAGAGATCGCCTATCCCCGGCAGATATGTATGTACCTGTGCCGGAAGATGACGGAAGATTCGCTCCAGTCCATCGGCAACTCTCTCGGAAAGAAAGATCATACGACGATCATCCACGGAGAAAAGAAGATCTCCGACGATCTTAAGAATGATGA
The DNA here is from genome assembly GCA_944376975.1 of uncultured Lachnospiraceae bacterium. GTDB lineage: Bacteria > Bacillota > Clostridia > Lachnospirales > Lachnospiraceae > Frisingicoccus. The sequence goes on along the minus strand of CALWEE010000268.1, from coordinate 625 downwards.
AACGCTCCGAAAGACCCTCGACATACTGGTGAAGAAGATCAATCCGCCGAAATGATCCACTCTATGCACAATAAATCCACACAATTTATCCACATTTTGTTGACAAGTATACATAAAATTGTGAATAACTTTGTGGATTTGATGTGAAATCATGTGGACTGTCCATTTTGACGTTTATCGGCGTTTTTTACGGCTGTGGACAACCTGCCAGTTATCCCATGGTATCCAACAGGATCTCCACAGAGTTATCCCGTCGGGTTTTCCTTTGATATAAAGGCATAAACGGGCATATCCACATATCCACATCCTCTACTACAACTACTACTATACACTATTATTTATATATTTATATTCGTGGCCCCGGAAAGTTATTCACACTTTTTCATTTCCGGTATCCACAGGAAAGGTTGGTCTGTGATATGAAAATCATCTGCAGCAAATCGGAACTTCTCAAAGGCGTCAACACGGTTTTAAAGGCAGTGCCTTCCAAGACGACCATGCCCATATTGGAATGTATCCTCATTGACACAACACAGGACGATATCCGCCTGACAGCCAATGACATGGAACTGGGCATCGAAACAAAGATACAGGGCGATATCCTGGACAAAGGCAAGATCGCTTT
>CALWEE010000267.1 GCA_944376975.1 uncultured Lachnospiraceae bacterium | reverse complement strand
GGAGACGGTCTGGAGCACGTTGCCCTTCTCGTCCGCGTAAGTCACGGTCGCCAGTTTGGCATCGGGGTTATATGGTTCATAAGTAAATCGGTATGTGCCCTGTCCGTAATGGATGAGCAGCGTATCGGCGCTCGCCAGCTGATAGATCGTGCCGTTCTGCTCGATCTCGGCCGGAGCCGTATAAGTGAAGGACTCTCCGTTCATCACCGTTCCGGTGGCTTCCTCGCTCTCGCTCCCGGCGATAGCATAGACCACTTCGTAAGAATGGGACAATACGGAAGTGGCGCTGGAAAGGATGCGGCCGTTCGCGTCATGGACATATACCGTATAAACCTGAGTCGTATCGTAAATACTCAGGATGCCGCCGGAAAGATCATAATTGGTGAAACCGTCCTGAAGGACCGAATTGATATAAAAGCTGAAAGTCACATCGCCATCGCTGGACACTTCAAACTGCTGCGCGTCTGTCTGGTCGGAAGCCACGGGAACGATGGACGCCCATGTGGCGGACGCGCTGCTTTGCGGAGCCGGAGCGGAATAAACCGGATCTTCTACCCACTGGGTGCCGTCTTCATAGATCGTGGTCAGCGGAGCGATCTCGTTATAGACGCCCGGATCGCCGTCTTCGATGATATACCCTTCATCGTCCATATAATAGCCGCCGCCGGGATAACTGGAATCTTCTACCCATGTCGCCGCGCTCACCGGCAAGACCTGAGTCATCATGACTGCCGCGGCGGCGAGAACTGTTAAAAATCTCTTTCTCAACATCTGACGTTTCCTCCCTTTTCTTTCTTTATATGAATACATGCTCTTTTGTTTTACATCCTTATCATACAATATGATAATCTCACGGCAGTCACAAAACTGTCATATTTTTTCATGTCCGCCTGGTTTTATGAAGCGGGGGAGCCGATTTTCGGCTCCCCATCCGCTTCTTATCACCGTTTTGCCGCTTTGCGGCGTCTGTACGTCATCCATGTGATGGCGCCGGCGGATGTAAACAACAGGGCAAACGTCAGCGGTAAGCGGGTCGGGTCGCCCGTCTGTACGGTCCGGACTCTGCGGACGGTACGGGTCACGGTCGGTCTTTCCACCCGGTGGATGATCTCTGTCTCCACGCGATGCCGCGGTCTGTAGATACCCGCGTCCCAGGTCAGGTCTGTCACGCCGCTCTCCAGATAGAAGCTCCGGCTGTAGAACCAGCGGCTTTCCGACTGGATGACCGCGTCGGAATCCACGGCCGTATCGGCGCTCTGGTCGTACCGGGTGGCGGTATAGCCGTCCGGAACCTGGAATCTTACCCGGTAGTAACCGGCGATCAGGTTATCGAAAAGGTACAGGCCGTTTTCATCGGTCTCGGTCTCGCCTACGATCACCCATCCGGTCGCGTCGTCCGGGTCTTCTTTAATGTTCTTCTCCAGAACGACCGGTACGCCGAAGACAGGTTCTTCGCCCGGGTCCTGGATGCCGTTGTAGTCGTTGTCGTACCATACGTAATCGCCTACAGCGGAAAGTTCAACGATGATGCCCGCGTCCCAGGTCAGGTCTTCGGACGCGTAAGCCGGTTTGATCGGACGGGTCACGAAGCCGCCGTCCACATCGGTGCCGGATACTGCCGGAATGATGCCTTCTTGGTAGGTGGCTATGGCATCGGAGTTTTGGTCGTCTCCCACGCCCTCCGCTTCACAGGTGGTGATCTGGGTCATGGGATCCATGGAGAAGACAACCCGGTATTCGGTGTCGATGTAATCGCTGCTTTCCAGATCTTCAAAGATGTAGAAGCCTTCATCGTCTGTCACCGTCTCCGCGTAGTATTCCCACAAAGCGGAAGCGTTCTCCCGTTTCTGCAGGATCACCCGCACGCCGGCGATACCGGTACCTTTCTCATTCTGAGAACCGTCTTTGTCTTCATCGAACCATACGTAATCGCCGATGGCCGAATATTTTCTCGCGCCGGCGTCCCAGGTGGTATCCACTGTATCTTTCTTCAGCGTGATCGTCTCGGTATAGCCTTCGCTTCTGTCGGCGCCTTCCTCATAGATGGCGTCGGAATCGCGTGTATCGTCGCTTCCCGCGTTGGAAGCCACGCCCGTATACCCTTCGGGGAATACGAAATGGACTTTATATGTCTGACTGTCTCCCGGGAAGGTCAGATGGTCGAAGTAGTAGGTGCCGTCCGCGCCCACGACGGCAGTCGCCACCGGCGTATCCATCATGGTGCCGTCCAGCCGTACTTCGTACAGCTCGACCGTTGTGCCCGGAAGGGGGATGTACAGGCTCTGCAGATCGTCGTAATCCATATCCTCGAAGATGAAGCCGCCCAGGGCGCTGTATACCACAAGGCCCGCGTCCCATCTGGGATCGACCGCGTTGTGGATGCCGTCGGCCGCCAGAGCTTCCTCGGACAGATCGATCACTTCGGTGCGCCGGATCCGTCCGTCATCGTCCACATTGTAGCGGGCGTCGGAATCGGTATCTACCCGGACGCCTTCTTCCGATACACATTCGGTAAAGTCGTAGGCGTATGTGTAGCCGTCGTCTTTTCTCAGTTCGCTGATGTCAAACTCGACCACATAATAGCCTTCCAGCAGGTTGGTAAATTCATAGTATCCGTCCGCGTTGGTGGTCGTCCGGGCGTAATAGGTGTCGCCCGCGCCAATGGCGTCGTCCGGGCCGTCCAGCCGGTACAGGAAGACGGAAACGCCTTCCACGCCTTTTTCATCGGCGCCCTGCAGGCCGTCGTTGTTGTCGTCCAGCCATACGTAATTGCCCAGCGCGTAAGGACTTACGAAACCGGCGTCGATGGTCATGTCGGAGGTGCCGTAAAGCTTGCCGTCGGCTCCTTCATAGACGGTCAGCATGACCGGATCGGTCAGGCCGTCCGGGTTGATGTTGGAATCCACCGCCCGGTCGCTTCCTGCTTCCTTATCGGTGGCGGAGAAGCCGTCCGGGATACCGAACCGTACCTGATAGGTGTAGTATTGGCCGCCCACGTAATCGTTCGGATCCGTGGAGCCTTCAGACGCCCCGGCTTTCAGGTAGTTGCAGGCCAGATTGTCGAACATGTACCAGCCGTCCTGGTCAGTCACGCTCTTTGTCTCTTCGACCGAAGTCAGCTCTCTTCCGCCCACGATGTAATGGGTCGTCCTGACCAGGGTCACGTCAACGCCTTCGGCCGGCTGTTCGTCCGTATCCTGCAGGCCGTTGTTGTTCTCGTCGTACCAGGCGTAATCGCCCAGGCTTCCTGTGGGAAGATCCAACGTGGCTTCCACCTTGTTCGGTTCCACCCGGTCCACTTCACCGATGGTCTCTGTCGTATCCGGCGTATCCTGGTTGGTAAACCGGGTAACCACCGACATGGCCGAGTTGGCGATGATCTTGTTGTAGTAGTCTTCGATCTTGTCGGCCGTGTATTCCGGCGTCTTCATCGTGATATAGATATCGTAGGTCTGACCCGGTTTAAGTCCTTCCGAGCCGAAGTCCACATGGACGCCCACGGCGCTGCTGTCGGCGCTGTAGCCCGCGCTCCAGTTGCTGTTGTCCTCAAAGCTGTCGGTCCGGTTATACATCATGCCCAATACGCCGCCCACATTTTCTTCGGTCAAGGACCGTCTGGAGAAATCATAGTCCGTTGAATAAACCTGAGAATCTCCGGAAGCGGTCACCTCGATGAGGGAGACGTCTTCATAACCCGGTCCCTGGGGTATGTTGGTCCCCCGGTCGGTATAGGCGCCGCCGTTGGCGGCAACGTAAGTATCGCCGTTAAACGGCAGGACGTCGATCACGTTGGCGCTGGCGATGGTATCGCCGGAGTTATTATAAACCGTGATCTTATAATAAATGTTTTCGCCCGGATCCACATGGGCCCGTTCGCCCATGTTCAGGTATTCCACATCGCCGTCCGCGTTTTCAACACCGATATATTTCACCATACGCAGAACGGTGGAATCGGTCACCGGCGCCTGGTTTACCGCATTCAGATATTCCAGCGTTTCGCCTACCTCGCCGTTTGCGACCGTGTTCTCAAAGAAATTCTGTCTGTTGTCATAGGACGTGAAGCTGGTCCCCAGCGGATTTTCCGCCGATACGGGAACTTTGGCCGTACTTCCCAGATAAGCCGGGCAGACAAGGGTCGTTACTCCATTGGCGTACTTGGAATCGAAGGATATGATGCCGTTAAACTCGATGACAAGCTGTTCCCCTTCTTTTAATTCCAGTCCCTCAAACTGGAACACGTACTGTGTCGTATCCAGTGTCTCGCTGTCCGTATACTTATCTTCACCTGTATAGCTTAATGGGGCGTCCGTCGTTTCCGTGGACATGATATAGTCGTTCGCGTTCAGCACCTCGTGGGTACCGTCCACGGTCACCTTGGTGATCTGGAAACCGTTGGTAAATTTGCTCATATCCACCGTTGTCATGGCCGGCATACGGAAGGATACGACCGGACTGCGCAGGTCTTCTTCCTGATCCTCCACATCGTGGTTGGTCACCGTGATCTTATACTGGACCGTATCGCCGGAGTGGAAGTTGCCGTCACCGTTCAATATCTCGTTGGTAATGCTGGCCTGCGGCAGTTTGGCTGTATAAGTGGGCAGGATCATCTCTACCGGATTGGAGTCGACGCTGATCGTATTGCCCTTTAAATTGCCCTGCTCATCCAGACGTTTTTCTTCCCAGTCAAGATGGGCTGTGTTGGTGATCTTGCGGACTTCATGGTCATCTTTCGTGGACCAGTCGCCTCGGTTCAGGAAGGTAACGTCTACCAAAAGGCCGTCGCAGGTAAATGCCGCGTCCACGTTCACATATTCCACTTTGACGCCGACCACGCTGCCCGCGAAGGAAACGGTCACGTCGGAAGTCACGTCGTCAATCTTCGTATGCTCTGTCCAGGTATCTGAAGCTTTGTCCGCCAGACTGGTCTGGATATAGACAACCGCCCCCACTTTCTTTGACGTATCGCCGTTCTTTGCAGAACGGATGGTGACGCCGTTCATGGTATAGTCCCGGCATACGCCGTCTTCTTCACTCAGCGGGACATCCTTCTCGCTTCCGGAAGTGTCTGTGTAGTAAAGGGTCAGGTTATTATCTGTAATGGTGAAGCTTTCCGCTCCCACATCGTTTAG
>CALWEE010000266.1 GCA_944376975.1 uncultured Lachnospiraceae bacterium | reverse complement strand
CGGGCGCCGTTCAGTCCGACGCAGGCGCCCACCGGATCCACGTCCGGATGGTTGGAACGGACCGCGATCTTCGTCCGGGAGCCGGCTTCCCTGGAAATGCTGCAGATCTCCACGGTGCCGTCCCTGACCTCGGCCACTTCGTATTCAAACAGCCGTTTGACCAGTTCCGGATGGGTACGGGATACGGTGATCTTCGGCCCTTTTGTTGTATCTTTGACTTCCACCACATACAGCTTGATCCGCTCTGTCGGCTGGAAGTATTCGCCTCTGACCTGTTCGCTCTCCAGAAGGACCGTATCGACCTTGCCCAGGTTGATGCTGATGTTCCGGCCGTTATAACGCTGCACGATACCGGTGACGATATCCCGCTCTTTGCTGTAATACTGTTCATATAAAGATTTCCGCTCTTCTTCCCGGATCTTCTGGACAACCACCTGTTTCGCTTTCTGGGCGGCGATACGTCCGAAGTTGCGCGGCGTCACTTCCACATGGACGATATCGCCCAGTTCGCACTTCACGTCTTTCAGCCGGGCGTTGGCCAGGCTGATCTGTGTCAGATCGTCTTCCACGTCTTCCACCACTTCTTTTTCCGCGTATACGTTCACCTCTCCGGTCTCCCGACTGATGTTCACCCGGATATTGTCCGCCCTGCCAAACTCGTTTTTGCAGGCGGCCACAAGGGAATTTTCCATGGCTTCCAGCAATATATCCTTGCTGATGCCTTTTTCTTTTTCGATCTGATCCAAAGCTTCGATCAGTTCACGTCCATTATCCATTTTTCATTCCTCCATCGATCAGTAAAAAAATGCCAGACGGATCAACGCGATGTCTTCTTTTTTAAACGTCATCTCCGTTCCGTCTTCCAGTTCCACAGTAACGGTATCTTTATCATAATCTGTCAGCACGCCGGTAAATTCTTTGGTCTTATCCACCGGGCGGTACAGCTTTATCTCCACATCTTTGCCCACGCTCCGCTCAAAATCTTTTTCCTTTTTCAAAGGCCTGTCGAGTCCGGGCGAGCTGACTTCAAAGATGTAATTTTCCGATATATAATCTTCCCTGTCCAGTATCTCCTCAAACGCGCGGCTGATCTTCTCGCAGTCATCCACCGTGATGCCGCCCTCTTTGTCGATATACACCCGCAGATACCAGTTCTGACCTTCCTTGACCCATTCCACGTCGACCAGCTCAAAATGGCTGGCGTCGATCAAAGGCCGGATCAATGTCTCGGTCCGGCTTTCATAATCTTTTTTTGCCAACAGACATCCCTTCCTTTCCAAAATATCCCAACACATATAAAGAGTGGACTTTCGTCCACTCTTTATGCTGCATCTTAATCTGTTATCTTAATCATATTACCACTATCTTCCGGTAAATGCAAGCCTTTTTTCCGATACTCGCCGCGTCGGATCCGCTCCGCCTCAGCAGATCATCTGGACAGGCGTGGCCTCTGTTTCCACCCGAAGGCACTTGGCGGCGCCCGGCACCTCACCGTCCATATGCACCGGCCAGTTCCCGGACAATTCCATCTCCAGCTTCCGGCATCCAAACACCTCCACGCCTTTGAACATCACATGTTTGCCGGCAAAGGCGAAAGGCAGGATGAACAGGCATTTTAACCGGGGGACGCGGCTTACGACGCACACGTTCAGCCGGTCCTGCCGAAGGTCTCCCTCCGGGCAGAACTTGAATCCGCCGCCTTCATAAGCCCCTTTCAGCACGCAGATGAACAGGACCTTTTTGTAGCGCTTTATCTCCCGTCCGTCCACCCGCAGACGGACCGACCGTTCCGGGACCGTAAAGATCTTTTTCACCGCTATGGCCGCGTAAGCCAGCTTGCCCAGTTTCAGCCGGTTCAGCCAGCCCTTCGCCGCGGAATGATTGACGCCGTCGCAGACAGCCGCGTCAAAGCCCACGCCGGAGCTTCCCGCCCCGTGGCGTACCCGCGCGCGGCCCCGGCCGTCTTTATAGGTCAGGCGCATGGGCCAGACCCACGCCGTCTGATGATCGCCCAGTATCCGGTCCAAAGCCGTCTGCCAGTCGAAGGATATGCCCAGTCCTCTGGCGAAATCATTGCCGGAACCGATGGGGATGTAACCGAAGATGACTTCCGGATGGCCCATCAGCCCTTCGATCACCTCGTTGACCGTCCCGTCGCCGCCCATGGCCACCACCGTTTTAAAAGAGCCTTCGTCGGCCAGCATACGGGCGATCTTTACGGCATGGCCCACATGCTCGGTGAAATAAACCTGGAATACGATGCCTCTTTCATGCAGCCGGGCCTTGACCCGCCGCCATATCTTGCGTCCCCTCCCGGAACGGGCATTGGGATTCACTATAAAATAATACATGATCGTTTCTCCTGTCTTAATATGTCAGATCGAATATGGACAGCTGGTTGCTCTCCGGAAGGTCGCCCAAAAGTCCCAGCGCGCCCATGGTATCCAGCACCGAAGCGCTGACTTTTGCCCTTTGGCGAATGTCGTCCTTGGATATGAAG
>CALWEE010000265.1 GCA_944376975.1 uncultured Lachnospiraceae bacterium | reverse complement strand
CTCCGAAGACATCCGGGCAGAGATCGGCCAGTTCCTGAAAAACAGACAGTACGAACTGCGCAGGGCCAATGAGGTGACCGCCAACTATTTTCCGAAGCGCAGCCATGAATACACGGTGGAAATGACCCTCCACGAAAAGAAGGATACGCTGATGCGCCTGGAACTGACCATTCCCGGCGAAGATCAGGCCCGCGTCGTCTGCGACCAGTTCCTGAAAAACAGCAGCGACATCTACAATTATCTGATGACCACCCTTTTAACGCGTCAGAAGAAGCCCTGATCCGGGTGAAATTTTTTAAAAAAACGGCCCGAGAGGATATGCCTCTTTGGCCGTTCTTTTATGCCGCTATATTATTTTCTGTAAATGATCTCGTGGCGTCCCGGTCCGTTGGAAACCATGGTGATCGGAACCTCCAGTTCTTTTTCAATGAATTCAATGTATTCCCGGCATTTTTCCGGAAGCTTGTCGTAATCGGTGATGCCCCGGATCTCTTCTTTCCAGCCCGGCAGTACTTTGTACACCGGTTTCGCCTTCTTCAGAAGATGGGTCGTCGGAAAATCACGGGTTACTTTCCCGTCGATCTCATAGCCGACGCAGATCGGGATCTCATCCAGATAGCCCAGAACGTCAAGGACTGTCAGCGCCACTTCCGTCGCGCCCTGCATACGACAGCCATAACGGGATGCCACCGCGTCAAACCAGCCCATACGTCTCGGACGGCCTGTCGTCGCTCCGTACTCGCCGCCGTCGCCGCCCCGGCGTCTCAGCTCATCCGCCTCATCGCCGAAGATCTCGGAGACAAATTCTCCCGCGCCCACAGCGCTTGAATACGCTTTAACAACGGTTATGATATCTTTGATCTCATAACCGGGGATACCGGCTCCAATGGCGCCGTAGGACGCCAGCGTGGACGATGACGTGACCATGGGATAGATACCGAAATCCGGATCTTTCAGCGAACCCAGCTGACCTTCCAGAAGCACATTCTTGCCTTCCTTGATCGCTTCATGCAGATAAGCCGATGTATCGCATACATAAGGCCGGATCATCTCCCTGTATTCGATCAGCGTCCGGAAGATCTCTTCCGGATCGATCTTTTCTTTGTGGTACAAATGCTCAACAAGCACATTCTTCGTCTCCAGGACGCGGTAAACCTTTTCTTTAAGAGACGCTTCGTCATCGAAAAGCTCGCTTACCTGGAAACCGATCTTGGCGTATTTATCTGAATAAAATGGCGCAATACCGGATTTCGTTGAACCAAAGGATTTTTTGCCCAGACGCTCTTCCTCATACTGATCGAACAGGATGTGGTACGGCATCAGGATCTGGGCGCGGTCAGACACAAGGATCTTCGGTTCCGGGACGCCCTTGCTCACCAGGTCTTTGATCTCATTGATCAGATAGGGAATGTTCAACGCCACGCCATTGCCGATGATGCTTGTCGTATGTCCGTAGAAAACACCCGACGGCAGGATATGGAGCGCGAACTTTCCATAATCATTGATGATCGTATGCCCTGCGTTGCTGCCGCCCTGGAAACGCACGATGATATCTGACTTTTCCGCCAGCATATCGGTGATCTTTCCCTTGCCTTCATCTCCCCAGTTGGCTCCAACGATCGCTTTTACCATTAATCTCAGCTCCTTAAACATATTCGTATTGTTAAAAATCAGAAGAATCTGCCTTACGCGCAGACTCCTCTTTCATTTTATGTCATAACGCGTCAAAAGTAAAGCCGCTAATTTATTTTATTTCCGGCTTTTTTACGCAGGCGAAAAGATGCCGCCGCGTCCGCGGTCCGACGCGGATACGGCAGCATCCTATTGCGTTTAAACAGCCTCGTCAACGCCTGAGAGGCGTTTTATCATTTCTTGGAAGCTTTGTAAGCTTTAACAGCTTCTGTCAGCTTCGGAACGATCTTGTTCAGATCGCCTACCAGACCGTAGTCGGCAACATCGAAGATCGGAGCGGTCTCGTCTTTATTGATGGCGACGATCACGTCGGATTCTTCCATACCGGCAACATGCTGGATCGCTCCGGAGATACCGATAGCGAAATAGATCTGGGGACGAACGGTCTTACCGGTCTGTCCAACCTGCAGATCCTTCGGTTTCCAGCCGTTGTCCACAACGGCACGGGAGCAGCTGACTTCGCCGCCCAGGGCGTCTGCCAGGTCTTCAAGGATCTTGAAGTTTTCCGGGCTTCCCACGCCACGGCCGCCGGATACGAGGATCTTGGCGTCCATGATGTCCACTGTCTCGCTGACAGATTTTACGATATCGAGGATCTCTACATAATTGCTGTTCGGCTCAAATCCGGGATTGTACTCAACGATCTCAGCCTTGGCGCCCGCGATCGGAGCGATCTTCTGCATAACGCCGGGGCGAACGGTCGCCATCTGGGGACGGTTGTCCGGGCAGGCGATGGTCGCGATGGTGTTGCCGCCGAATGCCGGACGGGTCATGAGCAGCTGATTATGTTTCTGTTCCTGGTTCGGAAGGGGAT
>CALWEE010000264.1 GCA_944376975.1 uncultured Lachnospiraceae bacterium | reverse complement strand
GTCAAAGGAAAAAGCGGGACGCCGGGCGAAATGGTGGGAACGATCAACTACCGGACCGGGACGGTGCTCGGAAGCGTGGAAGAAAATACCAGCGAGGGTATTTTCGGGACGGTCACGGATGGACCGCTGGCTTATGACGGCGCCAAAGCCCTGCCCGTAGGCTACAAACAGGACGTGAAGACCGGAGCGGCCCTGATCCGCTGCTGCGTGGACGGGGAACTGAAAGATTACGCCATAAATATAGAAAGTACGGATCCGGCAAGCCGGGAAAAGAACAGGGATATGGTGATCAAGATCACGGATAAGGAACTTTTGTCCAGTACGAACGGGATCATCCAGGGCATGAGCGGCAGCCCCATCCTTCAGGACGGGAAGATCATCGGAGTGGTCACCCACGTGTTTTTAGACGACCCGTCCAAAGGTTACGGGATTTTTATAGAAAATATGCTGGATAATATGTAAAAAAAGGTCGAAGGTTTTGGAAGCGTGACGAGGGATGCCGTATACCGTCGATATATGCGATTGGTTCATCTTGCGCCGTTCCTTCATCAAATAATATAATACTTTTAGTCAGAAGAAATCATATTTGATGGGGAGGAATCGGAGTGAGCAAAATCAGTGTGGCTATAATAGATGACAATGAGCGGATGGTCAGCCTCCTGGATCACATCCTTCAGGATGAAACAGAGATCGCGGTGGTGGGACATGGAGGCAATGGCCTGGAAGCTTTGGATATCATACGGGAGAAAGAGCCGGACGTTGTCCTGCTGGACCTGATCATGCCGAAACTCGATGGGCTGGAGGTCATGCAGAAAGTCAACGGATCGGGAGATGGCCGGAAGAAACCGGCTTTTATCGTCATTTCGGCCATCGGCCAGGAACGGATCACCGAAGACGCGTTCAGCCTGGGCGCCAGCTATTATATCATGAAGCCCTTTGACAATGACGTGGTGATCAGCCGCATCCGCCAGGCCCGCGGCCAGAAGGCGATGAAGGGGATTCCCGCTTTGGCCCGGACAGGCCACGTGGCTGAACCGGCGGCGGAATACAAAAGCCGGAACCTGGAAACCGACGTGACCAATATGATCCATGAGATCGGCGTGCCGGCGCATATCAAAGGTTACCAGTATCTGAGGGACGCGATCATCATGTCGGTGGAGGACCGGGAAGTGATCAACTCGATCACGAAAGTACTTTATCCCACCATCGCCAAGATGAACCAGACTACGCCCAGCCGGGTGGAACGGGCGATACGGCATGCCATCGAAGTGGCGTGGAGCCGGGGCAAAATGGATACGATCAACGACCTGTTCGGCTATACCATCAATACGGGAAAAGGCAAACCGACCAATTCGGAATTCATTGCCCTGATCTCCGATAAGATCCGCCTGGAATATAAAACAAAATCATAAAAATAGATAAATCCCTTTTAAAATCCATCGCGATATTGTATAATATATACAATTATAGCTGGAAAAAGAGGGAGGAAACCATACAATGAAAAGGATACTTTTTGCCACATCTGAAGCTGTACCCTTTATAAAGACCGGCGGATTGGCAGACGTTGCGGGAACGCTTCCGAAGTCCTTCAACAAAGATGAATTTGACGTCCGGGTCGTGCTTCCGAAATACAGAGTGATCCCGGAAAAGTTTCGTGACCAGATGCGGTATCGGACCCACTTCTATATGGATTTCGCGGGTGAATCCCGATATGTGGGCATTATGGAGCTGGAATGGGACGGCGTTCATTTTTATTTTATCGACAATGAACATTATTTCTTCGGCGACAGACCTTATGAAGACGGCGTGTGGGACCTGGAGAAGTTTGCGTTCTTCAGCAAAGCGGCGCTGTCCATGCTGCCTCTCGTAGATTTTCAGCCGGATATCGTGCATTGCCACGACTGGCAGACCGGACTCGTGCCGGTGTATCTGAAGACCGATTTCTGCAACGGCGAGTTTTTCCGCAATATGAAAGCGGTCATAACGATCCATAACCTGAAGTTCCAGGGCACATGGAACCCGAAAGATATCATGAACATCACCGGACTTCCCGCGTGGCTGTTCACGCCGGATAAGCTGGAAGCCTATAAAGACGCCAATTACCTGAAGGGCGGCCTGGTCTATTCGGACTGGATCACCACCGTCAGCAATACCTACGCGGAAGAGATCAAGATGCCGTTTTACGGCGAAGGACTGGACGGACTGCTGCGTGCCCGGTCCGGAAGCTTAAGCGGTATCGTCAACGGCATCGATTATGATGAGTATAATCCGGAAACCGATGAGATGCTTCCTTATAAGTACAATCCCATCACTTTCCGTAAGATAAAATCCAAAGACAAGACGGCGCTTCAGGATCAGCTGGGGCTGGAACATAATGACAAAAAGTTCATGATCGGCCTGATCTCCCGGCTGACAGACCAGAAGGGGCTGGATCTGATCGCCTGCGTCATGGATGAGATCTGTGCCGAAGATGTTCAGTTTGTCGTACTTGGTACCGGCGATCCCAAATATGAGAACATGTTCC
>CALWEE010000263.1 GCA_944376975.1 uncultured Lachnospiraceae bacterium | reverse complement strand
TATCTGGAGCTTGTCCAAAAGGGAGAAAAAGCCGATATCCAACGCATTGAGGAAGATATCCGTATCCGGGACGAACAGGATATGAACCGGGCGATCTCGCCGTTAAAGCAGGCAAAAGACGCTGTTTTGGTGGACAGTTCCGATATGGATATACCGGAGGTCATCGACCGCATCGTCGAAATATTCCGGGAAAAAACCGGATGGGAGGACAAAGATGGAAGTTTTGCTGGCTAAAAGCGCCGGGTTCTGCCCGGGCGTGCGTCGGGCGGTGAACATGGTCTACGATCAGGCCGGCGACGGACAGGTTTATACGTATGGACCGATCATCCACAACGACGAGGTGGTGCGCGACTTGGAGGAAAAGGGCGTCCAGGTCATCCATTCCCTGGACGAGCTGGACCATCTGCCCAAGGGAACGGTCATCATAAGGTCCCATGGCGTGTCCAAAAACGAATATGAGACGATCCTGTCAAAAGGGTTCCATGTGATGGACGCCACCTGCCCGTTCGTGAAAAAGATCCACGACACGGTGCAAAGTCAGGGACGGGAAGGGCGGCACATCATCATCATCGGCGATCCCAGGCATCCGGAAGTGCAGGGGATACGGGGCTGGTGCCTGGAAGAGCCCACGATCATAGAAGATGTGGATGAGGCGGAAAGATTTTCCTGCCCGCTGGGACAAAAACTGTGCGTCATTTCCCAAACGACATTTAATTACAATAAATTTAAAGATTTAGTTGAAATTATATCTAAAAAGGGTTATGATATAAACTGTGTAAATTCGATTTGTAACGCGACATCCGAGCGTCAGAAGGAAGCGAAAGCCATCGCGGCCCAGGCAGACGCCATGATCGTGATCGGGGACAGAAAGAGCTCCAACACGAGAAAGCTTTACGAAATCAGCAAAAAAGAATGTGAAAATACTTACTATATACAGACACTTGTTGACTTAGATTTCAATGCTTTAGGATCTATAAGAAAGGTAGGTATTACAGCAGGGGCTTCAACCCCAAACAATATAATCAAGGAGGTTCATACTGCTATGTCAGAAATGAGTTTTGAACAATTACTCGAAGCGTCTTTAAAGACAATCAGGAATGGGGAGGTAGTCGAAGGTACTGTCATCGATGTTAAAGAAGATGAGATCATCCTTAATATAGGTTATAAAGCAGACGGCATCATTACACGCAATGAATATTCCAATACCGCTAACCTTGATCTGACCACCGTCGTAAACGTAGGCGATACGATGCAGGCCAAAGTCCTGAAAGTCAATGACGGCGAAGGCCAGGTGCTCCTCACCTACAAGAGACTGCTGGCAGAGAGAGGTAACAAGAGACTTGAAGAAGCTTACAACAACCACGAAGTGCTGACCGCCAAAGTGACCAACGTACTTGACGGCGGCCTGAGCGTGAACGTTGAAGAAGCGCGGGTGTTCATTCCGGCAAGCCTCGTATCCGATACCTATGAAAAGAATCTTGGCAAATACGCCGATCAGGAGATCAGCTTCGTGATCACCGAGTTCAACCCGAGAAAACGCCGCATCATCGGCGACCGGAAACAGCTTCTGCTGGAAGAAAAAGCGAGAAAGCAGAAAGAGCTTTTCGAGCGTATCTCTGTCGGCATGAAAGTTGAAGGCAAGGTTAAGAATGTGACCGATTTCGGCGCGTTCATCGACCTGGGCGGAGCGGACGGCCTGCTGCACATCTCCGAGATGTCCTGGGGACGTGTCGAGAACCCGAAGAAACTTTTCAAAGTGGGCGATGACATCACCGTTCTCATCAAAGATATCCAGGGCGAGAAGATCGCGCTCAGCCTGAAATTTGAGGAAGAAAACCCGTGGCTGACAGCGGCCGAGAAGTACGCTGCCGGCAATATCGTGGAAGGCCGTGTGGCCCGTATGACCGATTTCGGCGCTTTTGTGGAACTGGAACCGGGCGTGGACGCTTTGCTCCATGTATCTCAGATTTCCCGGGAACATGTGGAGAAACCCTCCGACGCGCTCCAGGTTGGACAGATCATCACCGCCAAAGTGGTTGATTTCAATGAAGAAGAACACAAGATCAGCCTGAGCGTCAAAGCTCTGGAAGCTCCGGTGAAAGAAGAAGCCGAAGAAGAATGATCCTACAGAGAAAAACGGATACAGGAATATGCTTAAGGTGTATTCCTGTATTTTTTTGGAGGCGCATATGAATACCTTTAAAATGATCAAACTCAGGAGTTATCTCATACATATCGCCATAGGCATCCTTTCGGCTTTATTGGGTGTCAGTATCCTTTACGCCATCTTGTCCGAGATGTTCGGCGCTTACCAGCGCAACGCCCGGTTCGCGTATCTGTTCGGGATCCTTTCCTGCGTCGGCGTCATCTGCTACGGCGCGCGGCAGATATATCGGGCCCTTCGTTTTGAGAAGCGGCTGTTCCGGAATATGGATCAGGAACAGGTGGAACATTTTTATGATGAGCTGGAAAACGATATACGCGCCATCATACCTGGACAGTGTATCCTGACGTCCGATCATCTGCTGAT
>CALWEE010000262.1 GCA_944376975.1 uncultured Lachnospiraceae bacterium | reverse complement strand
ACGGAACTGACCGACATCCATCTTTACACGGAAGAAGGCGGCGAAAACAGTATCAATACCATACTGGACGATACGAGCCATGAGACGACCGTTACCTTCCATTATCCCGACGGTACCGCGGGGCGGCTGATCTTCACCGAGTTTTATCTGGATGAAGTGCCCAACATCGAAGCCCGTCAGTTTAACCATCTGACGTACGGATCCGGTTCCATGTACCGGAATTGCCTTGGCGCCGCCGGAATGGATTACCGAAAGTACGACAGCCTGTTTTCCTTTGCCGTCCATATGGATGAACCGGCGACTGTCTGCCAGATGGCGGTGGACCGGCTGATGTATCCGAAAAATCTGAGCGCCGAATCACGGGATCAGTATCTGGACTATCTTATATCCCGGCCGGACGTGCTCACTTATCTGATGGATACGGAACAGCGGGACGCGCTGAACCTTCTGATGAAGGAACGGGTCTTTGACAAAGAGGTGCTCGACACGGCGCTGGACTACGGACAACGCCGGGGTAAGAATGAATACGTGAGCCTTCTGATCCATTATAAAAACAGATGGTATCCGGCGGTGGAGAAAGAATACGACCTGTGACGCAGAGCGGAGGTGAAGCCGGGATGAATCCCATGAAAGAACAGCTCAGCCGGATCGGCATAAAGATATTGACCGCGTCGCGCAACGATATTTATCTGTCCATGCGTTTTTTTGACGTCGCCTTGGCCGGCCTGGGCTATGAGATGAACCTGTCCACCCGATCCATCGGAACGGACGGTTTCAAGATCCTTTTCAATCCCGGGTATCTTGTTTCCAGTTATAAGGAATATCCGCAGGATGTGAACCGGGTGTACGTCCATATGCTGCTCCACAGTATATTCCGGCATTTTTCCGGAAGGCAGCAAAGGGAAAAAGAATTATGGGACCTGGCCTGCGATATCGCCGTGGAATCCATGGTGGACGGCTTTGAAGCGGCCTGTGTCCGCAGAGTCGTGAGCGATGAGCGTGCCGGATGGTATTATCGTCTGAAAAAGGACATGAACGTCCTGAACGCCGAGTCGGTCTATCGCTGGTTTGTCCGTCAGGATCTGCCGTTTTATGAACTCCGGAAGGTATCGGAGCTTTTTCACATGGACGATCACGCGTTCTGGGACCAGAATGACTCGGACGATCCGGACCAGAAGCGGAAACAGCAGAAAAAACGGGATAAAAAGTGGCAGGACATCAGTGAAAAGACCCGGACGAACCTGAAAACCTTTTCCAGGGACGCCACGGATAAAGCGGGCGATCTGCTTTTGCAGATGGAGATTTCTTTAAGGGAACGGTACGACTATAAAGCCTTTTTAAAGAAATTCGCCGTGCGCAACGAAGAGATCCGTCTGGATATGGATCATTTTGACTATATTTTCTATACGTACGGACTGGATCATTACGGGAATATCCCGCTCATCGAACCGTTGGAATACCGGGAGACGGAAAAGATCGAAGAACTGGCCATCATCGTGGACACTTCCGCGTCCTGCGACGAAGGACTCCTTAAACGGTTTTTCGGCGAGACCTTTTCCATACTCGGCCAGATGGAGAGTTTTTTCAAAAAGATCAATATCCATATCATCCAGTGCGACGCGGATATCCAGAAAGATACGGTCATCACGTCCATGGATGAAATGAAAAAATATATGAAGCATCTTACGGTCCGGGGACGGGGCGGAACGGATTTTCGCCGGGGCTTAAGTTACGTGGACCGGCTTGTGTCGGAAAAAGCGTTCAAAAACCTGAAAGGCGTCCTGTATTTCACAGACGGTTACGGCGAATTTCCCGCGAGACGGCCGTCCTATGACGTGGCGTTTATATTTGTCAGCGAAGACGGAGCCGACGTGAAAGTGCCGCCATGGGCCATGAAAGTGGTGCTGGAGTCAGATGATATCATGAGTTGGAGTGAAGCAGATGAACATTAAAGAAGCGAAGGAAGAGATCAAACATACCGTCCGGGCCTATCTGGCGAAGGACGCGTACGGCAGTTATAAGATCGGCGTATCCCATCAACGTCCCATACTCCTGATGGGACCGCCCGGGATCGGAAAGACGGCCGTGATGGAACAGATCGCCGTAGAGTGCGGCATCGGCCTGGTATCGTATACCATCACCCACCATACGCGGCAGAGCGCCATAGGCCTTCCGGTGATCGAGCGCCGGGAATTCGGCGGCAAACCTTATACGGTGACCGAGTATACCATGAGCGAGATCATCGCTTCGGTCTATCAGCAGATCGAAAAAAGCGGGCATAAGGAAGGCATCCTGTTCATTGACGAGATCAACTGCGTATCCGAGACGCTGGCGCCCACCATGCTCCAGTTTCTCCAGGGCAAGATGTTCGGTACCCATAAGGTCCCGGAAGGCTGGCTGATCGTGGCCGCCGGCAATCCTCCGGAATACAATAAATCCGTGAAGGAATTTGACATCGTCACATTGGACCGGGTGCGCCGTATCGATATCGAAGAAGATCTGGGCGTATGGAAAGAATATGCCTATGAAAACG
>CALWEE010000261.1 GCA_944376975.1 uncultured Lachnospiraceae bacterium | reverse complement strand
GGGAGTTCCACGGGGCGACGGCGCCCTCGTCGATGGTCAGCGTTTCATCCGGGACCAGCGTGGATGGGTCCACTGTCCAGACCATGCCGGTACCGTCGCATTTCGGGCAGGCGCCCTGGCTGTTGAAAGCCAGTTCTTCCGCGGACGGGGCGTAAAATACCGCGCCGCATTCCGGACAGGTCAGCTGGCGGCCGGCGGCTACCGCCAGGCTGGGCGCGACATAATGGCCGTTTGGGCAGCGGTGGCTGGCCAGACGGGAAAACATGAGGCGCAGGCTGTTGAGTAGTTCCGTTCCGGTGCCGAACGTGCTGCGTATGCCCGGAACGCCCGGGCGCTGATGGAGAGCCAGCGCGGCGGGCACATACAATACTTCATCGACCAGGGCTTTGGGCGCCTGGGTCATCCGCCGCCGCGTGTAGGTGGAGAGCGCGTCCAGATACCGGCGGGAGCCTTCGGCGTAAAGAACGCCTAAAGCCAGAGATGATTTGCCCGAGCCGGACACGCCGGCTACGGCGACGATTTTATTTAACGGCACATCCACATCGATATTTTTCAGATTGTGGACTTTCGCGCCGCGGATCTTGATATGATCGGCCATGTGCATTTCCCTTTCGTGTGACGATCGCGTAAACAGGATCGTCCGGATAATATATACAGTATAGGGAAAAGGGAAGGTTAAATCAAGCCGAAAAAAAATCATTTTAGGGGTTGCCAAACGGTAAAATATGTGTATAATAATATTTGTTGACGCGATGCGGATACGGATTATTGGGCTGTCGCCAAACGGCAAGGCACAGGATTCTGACTCCTGCATTTGAAGGTTCGAATCCTTCCAGCCCAGCTTTATCAGACGTTTTACTGAGGCCTGTCTTTGGTAGAATGTCTGATTTTTTTTACAGCGCAAAAGCCAAAGAACGTGGTGGAGACCAGAAGGAAGATGTGAAGATGTATCGGATGAACAGAAGGGTGACCTACAGTGAAGTGGGCGCGGATTATCAGGCAGGCATGGTCCGGCTGATCGATTACTTTCAGGATGTCAGCTGTTTCCATTCGGACAGCCTGGGCATCGGCCCCCGGTCGCTGATGCGAAACGGCAGGGCATGGGTGCTCAACAGCTGGCAGATCGTCGTTGACCGCTATCCGTCCTATGGGGAAGCGATCAGCGTGGACACGTGGCCTTATGAATTTAAAGCCATGATGGGCAAACGGAATTTCGCCATTGTGGATGAAGCAGGCAGACGGATCGTCACAGCCAATTCGGTCTGGGCGTATATGGATATGGAAAAAGGCCGGCCGGCGCAGCCGGAGCCGGAACTGGTGGAAGCCTACGGGCTGGATCCCAGGGCGGATATGGATTATGAACCCAGACGCATCCGTACAAAAGGCGACTTTGAAAGGCTGGCGCCGTTTAAAGTGGCGAGGGCCTATCTGGATACAAACCGGCATATGAACAACAGCAGATATGTGGAAGCGGCCATGGAATATCTCCCGGACGGTTTTTCGATCCGCCAGCTCCGGGTGGAATACCGCAAGTCGGCGGTTTATGGCGATGTGCTCGTACCCGAAAAGCTGCAGGAAGACGGGAAGGTGACCATAAGACTGACCGACAGCGCGGGCGAGCCTTATGTGATCACGGAATTTACAGGTAAGGAGACAAAATGATTCAGTTAGGGAAAAAACAGATATTAAAGATCGTGCGGCAGAAAGAATTCGGCGTTTACGTGGGCGATGAAACCGAGTCGGTCCTTCTTCCGTCAAAAGATGTGCCAAAACAGGCCCGGATGGGCGACGAGCTGGAGGTCTTTGTTTATCGGGATTCAAGCGACCGGCTGATCGCGACGACGCGGACGCCGGCGGTCACCCTTGGCGAAGTGGCGCTTCTGGAAGTGAAAGATACGGGAAAGATCGGCGCGTTCCTGGACTGGGGCCTGGAAAAAGATCTGTTCCTTCCATTTAAAGAACAGACCATGCCGCTTCGACCGGGCAAAAAAGTACTGGCGGCGCTTTATATCGATAAAAGCGATCGCCTGTGCGCGACGATGAAGATCTACGATCATCTGAAGACCGACGCGCCTTACGAAAAGAACGCGTGGGTCAGAGGGACGGTCTATCAGGTCAATGAGCGTTTCGGCGTGTTCGTCGCGGTGGACGAACGTTATCACGGGCTCATACCGGCCAATCTGGTCCACCAGCCCTACCGGGTGGGCGATGAAGTGGAAGCCCGGGTCCTTAATGTACGGGAAGACGGGAAGCTGGAATTGAGTCCCAGACATCGCATGGACGTACAGATCGGCAAAGACGCGGAAACCGTCATGGATGTCCTGGACAGCTACTGCGGCGTACTGCCGTTCACGGAAAAAGCTGTTCCGGCCGTGATCGAACGGGAATTGGCCATGTCCAAGGCGGCGTTTAAACGGGCGGTGGGCCATCTTTTAAAAGAAGGCAAGATCGTCATCACCGATGGAAAGATAAGAAAAAAAGAAGACGAAGATCCGACAGTCAGATCTTAAGGATGTTCAGGCGCGGCTGCTTTT
>CALWEE010000260.1 GCA_944376975.1 uncultured Lachnospiraceae bacterium | reverse complement strand
GGCTTGAAGGCCGGCACTTTTTCCGGATTCTTCTGGGCGGGCATCTGCATGACGAAGCCGTCGTGGTACGGGACCAGTTCAAAATACCGGATGTACCCGGCTGTCGGCGCCATATAGCCGTAATAATAATCGATCACGTCGTCCAGCTGATAAATGTTGACCCAGGAAGAACGCCGGTATCGGAACAGATTCTGTTTATCGGTCATGCCGTTTTCCCCGAACAGCCGGATCGCCTCCTGCGTCTTCACGGAATATTTTTCAATGACCGTATCCGCGAGGACGATCTCTTCCATCCGCTTTTGGATCTGACGCAGGCGTTCCGTATCCATGGGCATCATTCCCATGACTTCGCAGTAATAGCCTTTATCTATGGAAAACTGGACGATCAGCCGGGCCGCGTATTCAGGGCCTAGTATATCGCTGATCGCTTTTGTCAGGATAAAACTGGCGGTCCTGCCGTATGCCATGCGTCCGATGCTGCTTTCGGTGGTCACCCATTCCACTTCCGAATCTTTGCGTATCTCCCGGATCAGCTCGCGCAGCTGGCCGTCCACCTTCGCCAGGATGATATTATTGCCGTAAAGCGGCTGAAACTCGTCGCAGATCTCCTGAAGCCGGACGCCGTAAGGATATTCGTACGCCTTTCCCCCGATCGTTATATGTATCTTGTCGCCCATAAGCCACCTCCTACACTGTCTGAAAAGGATATCGGATCGCTTCCGTAAAGCAGGTCATCCCCGGACAATGTTCCCGGATGAACCGCTCCATGTCTTCCACAAAAACGTGTTCAAGTCCATAGTGCCCGGCGTCAATGACCGCGATGCCTTTTTCCAGCGCGTCAATGCCGTCATGATGGCCGAAATCGCCGGCGATCAGCGCGTCGCTGCCCTGGGATGCCGCCGCGTCTTCCATGCCCCGTCCGGATCCCGGGCAAACGCTGACCCGTTTTACGATCCTGTCCGGATCGCCGAAGAATCGCACATCAGGAATATGGAACCGCTCTTTCACGAAACCGGCGCACGCTTTAAGGGTCATCGGCCGTTCCAGCGCGCCGGTCCGTCCGATCCCCTCCCCTTCGTCTCCCACCGGCTCAAGGGGACAGTCGTCCTTAAGGCCGAGTTTTCCGGACGCGATCCGCGCCATCCTGCGCGCGTCATAGTTCGTATGCACCGCGTAATATATCATATGGCCTTCGATGATCTTTATCAGTCTTTTCCCCACATAGTCATCCGATACGACCCGCTTCATCGGTGAAAAGATCAGCGGATGGTGGGTCAGCAAAATGTCCGCGCCGGACCGGACGGCTTCTTCGACGGCCCTTGTGGTGGCGTCCAGCGCGATATAGACCGATCCGACCTCCCTGTCAGCGTCACCGCACAAAAGTCCCACGTTGTCCCAGTCCTGGGCCATCGTCCCGGGAAAAGCCTGTTCCATGATCTTTATCCATTCGGTTCCTTTCATATGTATCGACCGCCTTTCTCGTAAATACTAAGCGTTCCGGCGATATCATCCAGATGATCCTGGATAAAAGCCTGTCTGTCTTCATTGTTTTGTCCCGCCTGAGCGAGATGATCGCGTATCTGCCTGTATTTTTCCTGTTCTTTTAAAAGCCACTCTTTCAGAACAGGAGACCGGGCGTCGACCAGGCATTTCCCAAAGCGGTACGCCCATTCTTCAGCGTAACGCTCCTCCCCCAAAACGGCCCGCATCGCGGTATAATATTTTCCTTCGTCCCGGACCATCCTTTCCTCCTGGATGCGCCATCCGTTATCATGGAGCCAATGACGGAAACGGGCGATCTCCGACTGGGGCTGCAGGATCAGCTCTCCGGCTTTCCGGGCGGTCGCCATATGATCCGCCAGGATGCGCGCCATCAAGGGGCCGCCCATTCCGGCGATCAGTATCGTGTCCGCTTCATTCGACTCCAGTCTGTCAAGTCCGTCCGAAAGCCGCAGGGATATCCTGTCTTCGTATCCGTAACGGGCCACGTTTTCCATGGCCCGCTTAAGGGGCCCTTCATTTATGTCCATGGCTATGGCCGAAGGTATATGGCCCGCTTCCAGCAGATAAATGGGCACATAGGCATGATCCGTTCCCACATCGGCCAGCCGGTTCCCCGGGCTGACCATAGACGCGACCATCTTCAGCCGCTTTGAAATCTTTATCATATGTCCTCCTAATGGTCCAGATAATCCTCCAGCATGCGCGCCCAGCCCTTTTTCTTCAGCTTATCAAGGGCTTTCGCCTCGATCTGCCGTATACGTTCACGGGTCACGAAAAACTCCCGTCCCACTTCTTCCAGCGTGTGGGCATGCCCGTCTTCCAGGCCGAAACGCAGCTTCAGGACACGCCTTTCTCTTTCAGGCAGCGTGGACAGTATGGCCGTAAGATCCGCTGCGAGCTGGGCCGCTTCCACCGTCTCCGAAGGTACGGGGATCTGTTCGTCCCGGATAAGATCGGCCAGACGACCGTCTTCCTCGTCGCCCACCGGCGACTCCAACGATACCGGTTCACGGGAAAAATCCCGTATCTGACGCA
>CALWEE010000259.1 GCA_944376975.1 uncultured Lachnospiraceae bacterium | reverse complement strand
GTGAGATACGTTGGGGATTTCAACTAGGAACAGGGAACAAGCCTGGTATCCGCCGTTTCCATCCATTATGAGCCGCTGGGCATTTACGCCGGACTTTCAAAGGATCTGTCCAACATCCCGGACGGCGCCCAGATCGCTGTTCCCAATGATACGACCAACGAGGCGAGAGCGCTTCTGCTCCTGGAAGCCAACGGCGTCCTGACACTGAAAGAGGGCGCGGGCCTGACAGCCACAAAGATGGACATCGAAGAAAATCCCCACAATGTGGAGATCATCGAGCTGGAAGCGGCTCAGGTTTCCAGAGTGGCGTCCGAAGTGGACTTTATGGTCCTGAACGGCAATTACGCGCTTCTGGGCGGATTTAAAGTATCCGACGCCCTGGCGCAGGAAGCGTCCGATTCCGAAGTGGCCCAGAGATACGCCAACGTGATCGCTGTCCGTGAAGGTGACGAGACGAGGGAAGACATCCAGAAACTGGTGGAAGTACTCAAGAGCGATGAGATCCGTCAGTATATCACGGATACGTTTGAAGGCGCGGTCGTGCCTTTGGATTGATCAGACAGAATACGACAGGCCGGCTTCCCGGGGGAACGCCGGCCTGTATCATCATAAGCACATACGATCGGAGAAAGAACAGGTGAACATATATGGGTAAGATACCGTCAAGAGAAGAAGCGTGGGCGCTTCTGACAGAATATAACAAAGATGAGTTCCACCAGAAACATGCCCGGGTGGTGGAAGGCGTAATGCGTTATTTCGCGCGGGAACTGGGCTATGGCGACGAGGAAGACTTCTGGGGCGTCGTCGGCCTGCTCCACGACCTGGATTTTGAGCAGTATCCGGAACAGCACTGCGTAAAAAGCCAGGAGATCATGCGGGAGAGAGGCCTGGATGAACGGCTGATCCATGCGACGGCCAGCCACGGTTACGGCCTGGTGGCGGATATCCGTCCGGAACACGAGATGGAAAAGGTCCTTTTCGCGGTGGATGAGCTGACCGGCCTGATCGGCGCGGCGGCCATCATGCGTCCGTCCAAAAGCACCATGGACCTGGAGCTGAAATCGGTGAAGAAGAAGTTCAAAACGCCGAAATTCGCGGCGGGATGTTCAAGGGAAGTGATCACCCAGGGAGCCGAGATGCTGGGGTGGACATTGGACGATCTGATCTCAAGGACCATACTTGCCCTCAGAGAGGTGGAACAAAACACGGGACTTGTCTGAATTTGCGCTGCGGACTTGTTTATTTTACGAATATAGTCTATTATAAATATAGTAGATTAAGGGGGCGAGAGTATGATTTGTTATTTCAGCGGCGTTGGCAGCAACCAGTACATTGCTGAGGAGATCGCCAGGGTCGTTGGGGACGACCTGGTCGATCTGAGCGCGAAGATCGACTCAAAAGACTATTCGGTGATAAGCAATACACGGCCGATCGTATTTGTCGTGCCGGTATACGCGGGGCAGATCCCGAACGCGGTACAGGATTATATCAAACGGGCGATATTTACAGGAAACCGTTTTATCTATTTTGTATGCGCCTATTCGGAAGTGCCGCCTTTCAGTGAGAAGTATTTCCGTAAGCTGTGCTGGCATAAACGGTTGAATTATATGGGGTTTGGCGCGATCATCAGTTCCAAGAAAGACGCGGGCCTTCATGGAGAAGAAGTGCTTAAAAAAGATTCGGAGACCGACGGCGAATGCGCGGAACAGATCGCTTACATCGCGGACCGTATACGCCGAAGAAAGACGTTGATGGAGGCGTCGCCAAGGAAGCGGTTCAAGATAAAGCTTCCGGAGCTGCGCAAGTCCAGGAATCTGAACACCGACGAATTTTACGCGACAAAAGACTGTATGCACTGCGGCCGCTGCGTGATCAGCTGTCCGTTGAACAATATATCGATCGTCAACGGCCGGCCGGTATGGGGCAAGCAGTGTACCTACTGTATGGAATGTGTGGACGGCTGTCCGGTCAAAGCGATCCGATACGGCAAAGACTGATCCATACTGAGAAAAGAACGGACGACATAAAAGAAGGCGCCGCCCGATCATCCGATCCGATGATCGAGCGGCGCTTTTATCATGGATGAGCGCCACCTTTTTACCGACTGGGTGAAAAAATTCAGGCTAATGCCGCGCCCAGCGCGCGGCACGCGGATAATGCTCCATCATCCGGAGAGCCGCAGCAGATCACGCTGTCGCCGATCAGGACAATCCCGTCTTCGACGCAGCGATCTTCCCAGTCGCGCATCCATTCTCCATTGCCCCAGCCATAAGAACCGAACAGCGCCACCTTTTTGCCGCGCAGAACGTTTTCGCAATCCATGAACATCGGTTCAAATTCGGTTTCCTCAAGCTGCTCCGAACCCATGGAAGGGCAGCCAAAGGCGATCGCGTCATAGCCGCTGACCTGGTCCGCCAAAAACTCGGACGCGGTAAAGACAGTGGCGGCCGCGCCTTTTTCCCTGGCGCCCTCCGCGACGGCGCAGGCCATTGTTTCGGTATTGCCTGTACCGCTCCAATAAACAACAGCGATCTTTTTCATAAAA
>CALWEE010000258.1 GCA_944376975.1 uncultured Lachnospiraceae bacterium | reverse complement strand
ACATGCCCCTGGTCTCGGACGCGCTGACAGAGATGAACATCACCTTCGGGACGGTTCCGGTGGTGCCGTACGGGACGCCCGGGACGGAAAAGATCTACGCGGCGTTTCCCGAGTATATCATGGACCGGTACGCGGTGCTTTTGGCCAATCACGGCGTGCTCACTTTCGGACATACCCTGGAGCTGGCTTATTCCTACGCGGAGGCCGTGGAAAAGATCGCCCAGACGTTGTATATCGCCGGCTGCCTGGGACCGGCGGCGAACATACCGGCTGAAGAAGCCGAGGCGCTCAGAGCTTATGGCGCCGGAAAACGCAGGGAACAGATCCGCCGCTTTCTGGAAGCGGAGCAGACGGCCGATAACAAAAACTGATTGAAAAATATCCAAACTGACTTTATAATATTCACGAAGAAACATGACGACACGATGCCGGAGGGCGCGGCCTTCCGGCACAGATACAGCGAGGGAGTGAATATATGAAGATCAGGATAGGCATTTTAGGATATGGCAATCTGGGACGGGGCGTGGAATGCGCCATCAAACAGAACCCGGACATGGAACTGGCGGCGGTTTTTACCCGGCGTGATCCGAAGACGGTGAGCATACTGACGCCGGGCGTGCCGGTATGTCTCGTTTCGGAAGCGGAAAAATGGACGGACAAGATCGACGTGATGATCTTGTGCGGCGGCAGCGCCACCGACCTGCCCGTACAGACGCCGGCTTACGCGAAGCTGTTCAACGTGGTGGACAGTTTTGATACCCACGCCCATATTCCGGAGCATTTCGCCCGCGTGGACGCGGCGGCGAAGGAAAGCGGCAAACTGGGCATCATTTCCGTGGGCTGGGATCCGGGTCTGTTTTCCCTTAACCGGATGTACGCCAACGCGGTCCTTCCCGATGGAAAAGACTACACATTCTGGGGCAAAGGCGTAAGCCAGGGCCATTCCGACGCGATCCGTCGCGTTGAAGGCGTAAAAGACGCGAAACAGTACACGATCCCTGTAGAATCCGCTCTGGAGGCGGTGCGGGGCGGCCAGGCTCCGGATCTGACGACCCGCGAGAAACATACCCGCGAGTGTTTTGTCGTACTGGAAGAAGGCGCCGACGCGGCGAAGGTGGAAGCGGCCATCAAGACGATGCCGGACTATTTCGCCGACTATGACACGACGGTACACTTCATCAGCGAAGAAGAACTGAAAAGAGACCACAGCGGCATCCCCCACGGCGGCTTTGTCCTGCGCAGCGGCCACACCGGCTGGGACGGACAGACAAAGCACGTGATCGAGTACAGCCTGAAGCTGGAATCCAATCCGGAGTTCACGTCTTCCGTCATCGTAGCTTACGCGCGGGCGGCGTACCGTCTGGCGAAAGAAGGACAGAGCGGATGCCGGACCGTATTTGACATCGCGCCGGCTTACCTGAGCGCGCTCAGCGGAGAAGAACTGAGAAAGACGATGCTTTGATCCATGTATTCGGGATATGAATTGCTGTGGCTGTTTTATGTCTGTTCCTTTTTCGGGTGGATCATCGAGACGGTGGCCGGTTCCCTGAAAAAGAAAAGGTTCGTGAACAGAGGCTTCTTAAGCGGCCCGGTGTGCGTGGTTTACGGGATCGGCGCCGTCATCATGACGGTGGCCCTGCACGACCTTACCCATACATGGGGTTACCTGTTCGTTGGATGCGCTTTGTATGCCACAGGTATCGAGTGGATCACGGGAAAGCTCCTGGAACGGGCGACGGGTCACAAGTGGTGGGATTATTCCGGAAAAAGATTTAATTTCGACGGCTACATCTGCCTGGAAGCCTCCCTTTTCTGGGGGCTTTTGGGCGTGTGCGCCGTCCGGTTTTTTGACCCGGTCCTTGTGGCCGCGTTCCGTCTTCTTCCCCGTCTGGCCGCTGCCATCGGGCTGTGGCTCATGACCGTCATCCTCGTCTTTGACATGGTGGCGACAGCGGCCGCTCTGCTCAGCATACAGAGGAAGACATCGGCGGTCTATCGCTGGGAAAGACGGCTGGCTATCCTGACCCGCCGGTTCGGACAGTGGATCGTGGGCCGCGTGGAGCGGCGTATCGTCCATGCTTACCCGACGGTGGGCGAGGCGGCGAAAAAGGCGGAGCGGAAAGGGAAATTCGCGGAAGGCTGCGGCTTTTACAAACTTTTCTGGATCTTTTTGATCGGCTCGGTCATCGGCGACCTGGTGGAAACGGTGTTCTGCCGCGTGACCATGGGTTGGTGGATGAGCCGGAGCAGCCTTGTCTGGGGGCATTTCAGCCTTGTCTGGGGCTTCGCCCTGGTCATTGCCACGGCGCTGCTGTATAAAGACAGAGATAAGCCGGTAAGGTACCTGTTCCTTGTGGGAACCCTTTGGGGCGGCGCCTACGAGTATATATGCAGCGTGGCGCTGGAATGGGTTTTCGGAAAAGTATTCTGGGATTACAGCGGCCTGCCCTTCAACCTGAACGGCCGCGTCAATCTTTTATACTGCTTGATATGGGGCGCGGCGGCGGTGATCTGGATCAAGTGGATCTATCCTACGCTTTCCGGGTGGATCGAAAAGCTGCCGATGACCCTCGGCAAGGTATTGACCGGCCTGCTCCCCCTGTTC
>CALWEE010000257.1 GCA_944376975.1 uncultured Lachnospiraceae bacterium | reverse complement strand
CTTTCCGGCCATAAGGCGCTTTCCCTGTACGGCCCGGTGGAGGCCTGCCGTTTCCGGGCGGATGTGGTCTATTCCAATACCATGCCCTCCGGCGCTTACAGAGGTTACGGCGCGACCCAGGGTATCTTCGCCCTGGAATCCGCTGTGGATGAACTGGCCCATAAGATGGGCATGGACCCGGTGAAGCTCAGAGAGCAGAACCTGATCCGGGAAGGAAGCGTCCAGCCGGCGTATTACAACGAACAGTTCAACGCGGTCGCCCTGGACCGGTGCATGGCAAGGGCAAAGGAAATGTTAGGCTGGGATGAGAAATATCCCTTTAAAGATATGGGCAACGGAAAAGTCCGGGGCGTCGGCGCGGCTATGGCCATGCAGGGTTCCGGCATCACCGCCCTTGACCAGGCGGCTGTGGAGATCCGGCTCAGCGACGAAGGCTTTTACAATATGATGATCGGCGCCTCCGATATGGGGACCGGCTGCGATACCATACTGGCCCAGATGGCGGCGGAGTGCCTGGACTGCGATATCGACCAGATCATCGTCCACGGCGTGGACACCGACGTATCGCCTTATGATACCGGGTCTTACGCGTCCAGCACCACCTATGTGACCGGTATGGCCGTCGTAAAAACCTGCGCGACCCTGCGGGAAAAGATGGCCGGGCTGGCCGCCGACGTGTTAAAATGCCCGAAAGAGGATCTGGAATTTGACGGCAAAAAGTTCTATTCCCTGGAAGACGACAAGGCCATTGAGCTTGGCGAACTGGCGACCCAGAGCCATCTGGGCGTCAATGAAGCCATGTCGGCTTCGGAAAGCTTCTGCTCACCGGTATCGCCGCCGCCTTTTATGGTCGGCATGGCGGAGGTGGAAGTGGATCTGGCCACCGGGAAACCGGAAGTGATCGATTACGTGGCTGTGGTGGACTGCGGTACGCCCATCAACCTGAACCTGGCGCGGGTGCAGACAGAAGGGGGCATCGGACAGGGCATCGGCATGGCGCTTTACGAGAATATCCAGTACAACGAAAAGGGCGCCATGATCAACAACTCTTTTATGCAGTATAAGGTGCCCACCCGTCTGGACGTGGGAAAGATCCGGGTGGATTTCGAGAGCAGCTATGAACCCACCGGTCCTTTCGGAGCCAAATCCATTGGAGAGATCGTGATCAATACGCCGTCGCCGGCATTGGCCAACGCCATTTACAATGCCACAGGCGTGCGGCTGCGCGAGCTTCCCATGACAAGCGAAAAAATATTAAAAGGAATGATGGAAAATGGAAAGGCAAACGTCTGACCGTTCCCCGTTCCCATCATCTTGCGCGCGTACAGCGCTCATCCTTCTGGCGGCCGGAAACGGCCGCCGTTTTGGCAGTAATAAGCTGATGGCGCGGATCGGAGAAAAAAAAGTATATGAACATATGCTGGACAAACTGGAAAAGGCTAAAGGCTGCCTTCGGGTCTGCGTCAGCCAGTATGACCCGATACTGGAGGCGGCGAAAGAACGGGGCATGCGTCCGGTGAAAAACGACGCGCCGGATCTGGGGATATCCCATTCCATCGGCCTGGGCCTTGAAGCGGCGATCCGGGAGACGGGAGAAAAACTGGACGCGGCCATGTTCCTTGTCGCCGATCAGCCTTTGCTCAGACAAAGTACCGTGGAAGAACTGCTGCGAGCCTTTGGCGGATCCGCTAAAGGCATCGCCGGGACGCGCTGCGCGGGGGAAGACGGACACAGGGGCAATCCGGCGATATTTGACCGGAAATATTTTAGAGAGCTGCTGGCGCTTTCGGGGGATAAGGGCGGACGGCAGGTGCTCATGGATCATCCGGACGATATCCTGTGGGTTTTGGCGGAGCCGGAAGAACTGATGGATATAGATACGCCGGGACAGTTAAACCGCTTGAACGAACAGGTATCCAATGGTACAATAAAATTAGATTGAACAGTCAATACAAACGGGGAGGGTACACGAAAGGAATGGGGTGAAGCCATGACAACATTTTATGTGAATGGACAGATGGTCCAGACGGCTAAAGATACGACTTTGCTCAGATTTTTAAGAGATGACCTGAAACTGAAATCCGTAAAGGACGGATGTAGCGAAGGCGCCTGCGGGACATGCCATGTGCTCATAGACGGGAAGCCGCATAAAGCGTGCGTCCAGAAACTTTCCAGCATGGAAGGGAAGCATGTGGTGACGGTGGAAGGGCTGACAGAATGGGAGAAATCGGTCTATGTACAGGCGTTCGGCGAGGCCGGGGCGGTCCAGTGCGGATTTTGCATCCCCGGTATGGTCATCAGCGCCAAAAGCCTGCTGGATGTCGATCCATCGCCCACACGGGCGGAAGCGGCCTGGGCGATCCGCAACAATATCTGCCGATGTACCGGATATAAAAAGATCATCGACGGGATCTTGCTGGCGGCGAAGCTGTTCCGGGAAGGCAAAGGGGCGGCGCGGCAGGAAAAGCGCTGGGGCATCGGGCAGAATGTGCCCCGGATCGACGTGGCGGAAAAGGTGACCGGCTCCGGTCAGTACGTGGATGATGTGGAGATCGAAGGCATGGTCTATGCCAGCGCGGTCCGTTCCCGTTATCCCCGCGCCGTGGTAAAGGCGATCCACGC
>CALWEE010000256.1 GCA_944376975.1 uncultured Lachnospiraceae bacterium | reverse complement strand
CGTCAAAGATAATTCTTTTCGTTTTTCCCGAATGATCCGATCGATCTTCATAATGGACCTCCTTTACGCTTTTTGATATGTTTATGATAGCAGAGCGGGCGATAAGGGGCAATTGAGCCGATGTTAAATTATGGATCAAAAAAATGAACCGTTGGTTAAAAACGAAATAATTGATTTTTACCTGAAGGGTATTTATAATACAAAATATAAGGACCAAAAAGACATGAAATCATTAAACGAAATGGGGCGATCGGATATGGTAAAATTTATTTATGATTGCGATGACAACGATATCATCGTTCCGATATCTCCTTCCTTGGGCGTGGATCTTAAAGGGAACGCGATGATGCGTGTGGGAGACAACGTGGCGGTGGAAGTGGATTCCGGAGAAGTGCATGTGGTTTCTTCGTGGAAAGATGAAGAATAACGCGCGTTCTCAACGGGAATGCCCACCAATGGCGACGGGTACGTATAAAATAGTGTAGTCTACTCCGCGGAGGCGATCATAATGAAAATAGAGGGTAATGAAAAAGAGATATCGGCCATGGCCGAGTTCCATAAAGGAAACAGGGAAAAAGGCTTAAGGCTCCAGGAAGAATTCGCGGCCGAATTCCGGAAAGAATACGCGGATAAGGATCATTGCCCATGCCAGAAAGCCTGCAGGTATCATGGGAATTGCAAAGAATGCGTGGCGATCCACAGGGCGCACCAGGAACATGTCCCTAATTGTCTGCGCCCGCTTATCAATAAAAAGTTGAAGCTTTTGTCAGAACTGACGGAGCACACCCTGGCCAATGAGCTTGCACCGCCGAAAGAGGCTTTGCGCAGGACGGTTTAAAAAGACCATGTGAAGTGAGCTATATGCGGGAGGGGATCGCGTGTCGGCACGGTCATTTACGCAATGTATACAGACGAGCCCGGCCATATTAATGGAGGGCGCCTTGGGCGAACGGTTGAAGCGGGAATATCATATTGTTTTTGACGATCATGTGGCCATGGCCGGATTGGTCTATGACGCAAAAGGCAGGAAAGCGTTGGCTGAGCTGTGGAAAGGCTATATGGATATTGCCCGGAGATATCGGCTGCCGTTTCTCGCGACGACGCCGACCCGCAGGGCGAATAAAGAACGTGTAGGAGCGTCCCGTTTTACGGAAAAGATCATTGCCGATAATGTCCATTTTCTCCGCGGCATACAAAAAGACGCGGACCTGGAAATGTATGTGGGCGGCTTAATGGGATGCGAAGGCGACGCTTATACGGCCGAAGGCGCGTTGACGGAAGATGAAGCGTATCGTTTCCATAAATGGACGGCGAAGCGCTTTTTGGAGGCCGGGACAGATTTTCTGTACGCGGGGATCATGCCTTCCCTGCCGGAAGCGGCCGGTCTGGCCGAAGCGGTGAGCGACACGCGTCTTCCTTATATCATCAGTTTTACAGTCCGGGCGGATGGCCGGTTGATCGACGGTACGCCGATTTCAGAGGCGATCCGCTATATCGATCAACGCGCCGATAACCCGCCGGCCGCGTATATGTCAAACTGTATCCATCCCGTGAACCTGTTTAAAGCTCTGGCACAGGACTTTAATCAGACAGATCGTGTGCGGGAACGGTTTTTAGGCATCCAGGCCAACACTTCCCAGCTGCCTTATGCCGAATTGGATCATTCGCCGGATCTGAAATGTTCCGAACCGGAAATACTGGCCCGGGAGATGGGGCGGCTGTCAGAGATTTCCAGGATCAAAATATGGGGAGGCTGCTGCGGGACCGACGACCGCCATATGGAATGTCTGGCAAGGATGATCACGGCCGGAAAATGACGAAAGAAGGGACGGGATATGTGATGGATGAAACGCGGCTAAAAGCTTTCGAGCGCATGCTCGCCGCCATACTCGAACAGTACGGGACGACAACGGAAAAAATGGCGAAGCTGAAGGCGGAAGGCAAGGACAAAACAGCGACGTACCGTCAGCTTTTCGCCGGGAAGATGCAGTATCAGGCCATGTTGTCCTATTACAGGACATATGGGCTGCTGGACGATGAGGAGGGGGCCGATGGCCGGGAGAAGACCGTTGAAAAATGACAAACATACCGCTTTTTACTACGCCTTTACGCCAAAGGAGATGAAATACTTTCTTTTCGGCAAAAAAATATGCCCAAGATGCGGTGGGAAACTGATCCGGCATAAAACCTACGAGACGATCTATGGTTCGATGCCCTTCAAGGATCATGCGGATCGGATCGATCCGAGAAAAGTCAAGCACCACATCTATGTCTATTCATGCGATCATTGCCGCGTGACCTTTTCACTGGCGGAGCTTGCCGGTGAACAATGAATACAGATACGTTTCATGGAGAGCCGGACCAGGTGTTCGGTTCTTTTTTTTTGATTTCATAATATTAAATTATTGACAATACAGTGTGCCATACAGTATACTGGCATCAAGGAGGTGACATGATGGGAGAAGAAAAAGATCTGTTGTCCACTTTGCTTCTGGAACTCAGGAGAGGGACGTTGACCATCAGTGTCCTCAGTCAGATGAAAGAACGCAAGTATGGATATGCCCTGGTGCAGAGCCTGGAAGAAAAAGGCGTAAGCATCGATCGCAATACACTGTATCCGCTTTTA
>CALWEE010000255.1 GCA_944376975.1 uncultured Lachnospiraceae bacterium | reverse complement strand
TTAAACGGCTCTGCTTTCGGTGAGGGGATAGACTGAATGATACGCAAAAGCTGTTCCGTTGTCGCAACGTCGGTCAAATAGCGTTTCCCGTCCTTGTGCGATTTCAATTTCAGTTGGTTACAAGATGTAACCGACTGATTTCCCTCGTCTTTCAGCCGTTTTTTTAAGACTTTCCAATAGTTATTTGGATTTGGGCTGTCGGTCAAAACTGCGACAACATCAACGACGGAAAAATACCATTCTTCCTTTTCCTTGTCCCGCGATTTCTTGTATTCCTTGTAAATCGGTTTTAAAGGAAACTTTAATAAATGCAAAACAACTGAATATTACAGTTATCAAAGAGCCAGACGCACAGACACAGAGCCGATAACAAAACGGGATTGGCGCTTTTGCGTTGTATGTGGATAACGACTATAACGGTTTGAACTTCAACCGCCCCATTATACGCGGGGCGTTTTTTACATTGGCCGAAAAGCCATGATCACGGCAAGGACCATTGCCGGCAGCAGATTGGCCACCCGGATCTTTTTCCCCCATATCAGGTTCAGTCCCACGCAGAAGATCAGGATGGAACCGATCATGGAAAGGCCGAAAAGGGCGGCGTCGGTCATAAGCGGCCGGATCAGCCGGGCCAGAAGGGTCATCAGTCCTTCAAACAGGGCCACGGGAACGGCGGAAAAGACGCAGCCGACGCCCATGGAACAGCTCATGACAAGGATGATGATCAGGTCCAGTACCGCTTTGGTCGCCAGAATGGACCAGTCGCCGTAAATGCCGTCCTGGATGGCGCCCACGATGGCCATGGCGCCAATGCAGACGGTCAGGGACGCGGTGACGAAATCGTCCACGAACCGGTTGTCCTGGCTGTTCCCGGTGCGGTCTTTCAGCCAGGCGCCGAACCGTTCAAATAAGCGTTCGATGTCCAGAAGTTCGCCGATAAAGGCGCCGGCCACAAGGCATATGACGACGAACATGGACTGGCCGCTGGCAAGAGCGGCGCCTTCAAGATGGAGCATGCCCTCCATGGCGCCGGCGATACCGATGAAAAGGACGCTGACGCCGCATGTTTTTTCCAGTGTTTCCTGCATGCGCTCAGGGAAAAACCGGCCGAAAAACCGGCCGATGACACCGCCGGCGATGACGCCGGCCACATTGATCAATGTACCCAGTCCGAACATGTTATCCCTCCTGAGCGGTCATTGGATAAAGGCATACAGCAGGACGAGCAGGCCGAGGACGATCCGGTAATAACCGAAAACCTTGAAGTCATGCTTTTTGATATAGCCCATCAGAAAACGGATGACGATCATGGATGAAAGGAATGCCGTCACCATTCCGATGAAAAGGATGGCCAGCTCGGCGGATGTGAAACTCAGGCCGAACTGGAGGATCTTGAGCAGGCTGGCGCCGAACATGACAGGTATGGCCAGGAAAAAGGTAAATTCCGCGGCCACGGTCCGGGATACGCCAAGGAGCAGGGCGCCCACGATGGTGGCGCCGGAACGGGAGGTTCCCGGGAATATGGCGGCGATCAGCTGGAAGATACCGATAAGGAAAACGGTCTTGTAGTCCAGATCCTCCAGGGCGCCAATACGGGGCCTGCGGTGGGCGTTCCGGTTTTCGATGAACAGGAAGGCCACGCCGAAGACGATCAGCGCCATGGCGACGGTGGGATAGTTGTAGAACATGGCTTCAAATTGTTCGTTGAACAAAAGGCCGATGACGGCCGCCGGGATGCAGGCCACCAGGATCTTGCACCACAGGACGATCTTGTCGGTCCGGACCCATTTCATCCATCCGCCTTTGTCCCGGTCCGCGGCGGACGATGGTTTCCCGAAGGGGAAAAACTGGTCCCAGAAAAGGACGACGACGGCGAATATGGCACCCAGCTGGATGACCACTTCAAACATACGGTAAAATTCTTCCGACACATCCAGTTTGATAAATTCGTTCAGCAGGATCATATGGCCGGTGCTGCTGATGGGCAGCCATTCCGTGATCCCTTCCACAATGCCGAAGAAAAAAGCTTTGATCAGCTCGAGCATGGTATGATCAACTCCTATTTTTTTAATGCTTAAACAGGATATCATATGTTCCTTTTTATTTCCACCCTATCTTCCGCGAAACAGGGACTGGTTTTTTTTTTTATTTCCGTTACAATAAAAGACATACCGTTTAGTGCCCGAAAAAGGTACAGGAGATAGGAGGAACAGGCGATGAAACGTCAGGTAAACCTGGAAGATATATCCGATGGAAAACGATATGGGCGGGAAGATATGGTCCGGGCGGACTGTCTGGGCTGCGAAGGGTGCTCGGCCTGCTGCCGGGGCATGGGCCAGTCCATCGTTCTGGACCCGCTGGACGTGTGGCGGCTGAAAAAAGCCAGAGGGCTGGATTTTAACGGCCTGTTGGAAGAAAGCCTGGAACTCCACGTGGAATCGGGGCTGACGCTGCCGAACCTGCGCATGGACGGGCAGGCGGACGCGTGCGTGTATCTCAGCGGGGAAGGACGCTGCCTTGTCCATCGGGACAGGCCGGGCGTATGCCGTCTGTTTCCCATGGGGCGGCTGTATGAAGACCGGACGTTTTCCTATTTCCTTCAGACCGGTGAATGCCGCAAAGAGCAT
>CALWEE010000254.1 GCA_944376975.1 uncultured Lachnospiraceae bacterium | reverse complement strand
GGTAATAGCGGCAGGCGTCCAATATCTGCTGTATCGTATAGGTTTTCGCCACCGGCATCATCTCCCGTCGGGTGCGGTCGTTGGACGCGTGGAGGGAAATGGCCAGGGTGATGTTCAACCCTTCATCCGCCAGACGCAGGATGTTGGGGACAAGGCCGCAGGTGGACAAGGTCAGGTTCCTCTGGCTGACGCGCAGCCCCCGTTCATCGGATATCATCTTCAGGAAACGGACGGCCTGGTCGTAATTGTCCAACGGTTCCCCGGTTCCCATCATCACCACGTTGGAAACCCGTTGGCCGGAATCTTTTTGTATCTCATATACCTGCCGGAGCATTTCCCCGGCGCTCATCTGCCGTTCCAGGCCGCCCAGGGTGGACGCGCAGAACCGGCAGCCCATACGGCAGCCCACCTGGGTGGAAATGCAGACCGAGTGGCCATGTTTGTATTCCATAAGGACGCTTTCGATCACGCTGCCGTCGTCCAGACGGAACAGATATTTCCGCGTGCCGTCGATACAGGACACGAGACACTCCACCTTTTCCATACCTGGGATCTTGCATGTGGCCTTCAGCTTTTCCCGCAGCGCTTTGGACAGGTCGGTCATCTGGTCAAGATCATCGACGAGCCGGACGTGCAGCCAGTCATAGATCTGCTTCGTCCGAAATTTCTTTTCACCTAAAACATTGGTCACATAGTTTTCCAGTTCTTCATATGTCATTGACAGTATGTCTGTTTTTTCCATGTCATTTTCTCCTGAACCGGGCAATAAAAAAGCCGTCCGTGCCATATTCCCCCGGCAAAAGCGTCAGACGGCCACTGGCCGCCCCGCTCCCCCAGAGGGCCTCCGGGATATACGGTTTCAGGCTCTCCGGTATGAGCCCCAGTTTTTCCGCCGCGTAACGCGCGTTTTCTTCGTTTTCTTCCCGGCTGACCGTGCAGGTGCTGTAGATCAGCGTTCCGCCCGGCTTGACATAAGCCGCGGCCGCGGTCAGGATCTCTTTTTGCAGATCCGCCAGCGCGCCGATATCATCCGGCGTGATCCGGTATTTGATATCCGGCTTGCGCCCGATGACGCCCAGCCCCGAACAGGGCAGATCCGCCAGCACCACATCGGCCTGGCCGACGTATTCTTCCGTCACTATACGGGCATCCTGCTTCCGGACACGGATGTGTCCCGCGTTGAGCCGGCGGATGTTTTCTTCGATCATTTGGATCTTCGCGTCGGTCAGGTCTCTGGCTTCCACCCAGCCGTCTGTCGCGTATTCCGCCGCCAGCAGGCTTTTGCCGCCCGGAGCCGCGCAGACGTCGATGACATGATCCGCGGGACGGATGCCGGCGGCTAAAACGGCCAGCATGGAACTTTCATCCTGTATGTAGCACCGGCCCTCCTGAAAAGGCTTTAAAGCGGCCGGATGATCGTAGCCGCTGATCTTGAACACGTTCGGAAGAAGCCGGCTTTTTTCCACGATCACGCCGTCGGCGATCATATCCACGAGAAACGCGGCCACGTCCGGCTGATGGCCCTCCCGCCGGCACAGACGCGCCGTTATGGGATGTTCATCAAGGAACCACTGAAAACTTTCCACGGTCTTTGAAAATCCATAGTCCCGGACAAAACGCCGGCACAGCCATTCGGGCATCGCGTACTTAAAGGACAGGGACGGGATATCGCGGCCGTCTTCCCGCAGCCGTTTTTCAAAGGCTTCTTTATTCCTGCTCAGGTTCCGGGATACACCGTTGACAAAACCGGACAGGGCGCGAAAGCCTCGTTTCTTGGCCAGCGCCACCGCCTCATTGCAGGCGGCCGGGTCGGGGACAGACGGCATGAAAAAGATCTGATACGCCGTCATCCTCAGGATATTCCGGATCACCGGCTTCATCTTGTTTACTTTTACGCTGGATAAGCCATCGATCATCTGGTCCAGCGTCAGCCGTCTTTCCGTGGTCCCTTTCGCCAGTCGGCTGATGAACGCCCGTTCTTTTTTATCCATGTACTGGTGCTTGGAAAGGGTTCTTCCCAGCGCCAGATGAAGGGGCTCCCGCTCACATTCCATGAGCAGGTCCAGGGTAACGCTCCGGACGTTTTCTCCGCTAATCATCCCGTCTTCCTCCAAACAGGATGACGAGCCTGAGGAGCTGGAGGATCATGGCGGCCGCGCTGGCCACGTACGTCAGAGCCGCCGCCTTTAATACTTTTCTGGCTTTGTCGTTTTCTTCACCGTGAAGGATCCCTGTATACGAGAGGATCTTCAGCGCCCGGGAAGAAGCGTTGATCTCCACCGGAAGGGTGATCAGATGGAACGCGACGACAAGCGTGAACAAAACGATGCCCAGCTGGATCAACGTCTGGTTCCAGCTGAGGATAACGCCTAAAATGATCAGCGGCCAGCTGAGCGTGGCGCCGATATTGCAGACCGGTACAAGTGAACCTCTTATGCGCAGCGGCGCGTAGCCCTCCGCGTCCTGTATGGCATGGCCGCATTCATGGGCCGCCACGCCCACCGCGGCTACGCTGGTCGAGCCATATACGCTGTCGGAAAGCCGCAGCGTCTTGGACGACGGATCGTAATGATCGGTCAGGTTGCCGGCTATCCTCTGTACGCTCACATCGTAAATACCCGCCTGACGCA
>CALWEE010000253.1 GCA_944376975.1 uncultured Lachnospiraceae bacterium | reverse complement strand
ACCATACCGGAAGCGGTGAGCCTGGTACTGGAAGCGGGCGCCGTGGCCAAGGGCGGCGAGATCTTTGTCCTGGATATGGGCGAGCCGGTGAAGATCGACGATCTGGCGAAAAACCTGATCCGTCTTTCCGGTCTTACCCTTGGAGAAGATATCGAGATCGAATATACCGGTTTAAGGCCCGGTGAAAAACTTTACGAAGAACTTTTGATGAATGAAGAAGGCCTTCAGGATACGGCCAATAAGATGATCCATATCGGCAAACCCATCGACTTCGATGAAGATCAGTTCCTGGAGGATCTGGAAAAACTGTATACGTATGCCTACGCGGAAACAGATAAAATGAAAGAAATGGTGGAAAAGATCATCCCCACCTATCATATCCGTGAAGAAGATAAGATACGGGACGCGAAGGAAAGAAAGACGATCGTCCAGTATGGCGACGCGGAAGCGGACACCTACCGGCCGCTCCGGCAGCCGGCCACGTTGAAGAGAGGTTGATGAGAAGATGAAGGTACCGTTTTCACCGCCGGATATCGGCGAGGAAGAGATCCGGGAAGTGGTGGACACTTTAAAAAGCGGTTGGATCACCACCGGACCGAAGACGAAACAGTTTGAAAAGGAGATAGCGGACTTCTGCCATACAGGCCGGGCGGCCTGCCTGAATTCCGATACCGCGTGCATGGAGATGACTCTGCGCGTACTGGGCGTCGGACCGGGCGATGAAGTGATCACCAGCGCCTACACCTACACGGCGTCGGCCAGCGTGATCTGCCATGTGGGCGCGACACCGGTGCTGGTGGATACGGCGAAAGATTCTTTTGAGATGGACTATGACAAGATGGAAGCCGCGATCACGGAAAGGACAAAGGTGATCATCCCGGTGGAACTGGGCGGCGTGATCTGCGACCACGACCGGATCAGACAGGCCGTGGAAAACAAAAAAGATCTGTTCACGCCCGCCAACGACATGCAGAAAGCCTTCGGAAGGGTCGTCATCATGTCCGACGCGGCCCACGCGTTCGGCGCCCGGAAAGGCGATAAGATGTGCGGCGAAATAGCCGATTTCACCTGTTTTTCCTTCCACGCGGTGAAGAACCTGACGACGGCGGAAGGCGGAGCGGTGACATGGCGCCCGATCCCGGGCGTGGACGACGAAGCGCTCTATAAACAGTATATGCTCCTTTCCCTCCACGGACAGTCGAAAGACGCCCTGGCGAAGACCCGGCTGGGCGCCTGGGAATACGACATCGTGGCGCCGTATTATAAATGCAATATGACCGATATCATGGCGGCCATCGGGCTGGCCCAGCTGAAGCGGTATCCGGCTATACTGGAACGCCGCAGGGCGCTCATCGGATTTTACGATAAGGCGCTGGCGGATGAGGACGTGACGGCGCTCCGGCATTTTGACGGGGAGAACGCGTCCAGCGGCCATCTTTACCTTGTAAGGCTCAACGGAAAAGACCGGGCTTTCGCCAACAAGGTCATTGAGCGGATGGCGGAAGATGAGGTGGCGACCAATGTCCATTACAAACCGCTGCCCATGCACACCGCCTATAAAGATCTGGGATTTGACATCAAAGATTATCCCAACGCATTCCATATGTATGAAAATGAGATAACGCTGCCGCTTCACACCTGCCTGACCGACGACCAGGCGGACTATGTGATCCGGTCGTTTAAACGGGCGTTACGGGAGGTTTCATGTTAAGACGATTTGACAGACTGCCCCGTCGGATGCAAAATCCGGCGGTGAAGCATTATTATGATATCCTGGCGAAAAAACAGGCCAGCCTGGTGTTTAAACGGCTATTTGACATTGCCATGTCGATGACGCTGATCCTTCTCCTCTTTCCGGTGATGGGGATCATCGCCCTTCTGATCCGGCTGGATTCTCCCGGACCGGTCCTGTTCCGGCAGACCCGGGTGACCCAGTACGGCAGGCAGTTTAAGATCTGCAAGTTCCGGACGATGGTGGACAAGGCGGAGAGCCTGGGAAGCCAGGTGACCGTTAAGGACGACGCCCGGGTGACCCGCGTAGGGAAGAAACTGCGGGGCTGCCGTCTGGACGAACTGCCCCAGCTGTTCAACGTGCTGGCGGGCGATATGACGTTTGTAGGCACCCGGCCGGAGGTTGTCCGGTATGTGCGCGCCTACACCGATGAAATGACAGCGACCCTTCTTTTACCGGCGGGCATCACCTCGGAAGCCAGTATCCTCTATAAAGATGAGGAACGGCTGATGACCGGCGCCGATGACGCGGATCGGGTCTATATCGAAAAGGTTCTTCCGGAAAAGATGGTCTACAATCTGAAAAGCCTGGAAACATTCAATTTTATGTCGGATATACGGACGATGATCCGTACCGTCCTGGCGGTGATCCGATGATATTGGCAGACAAGGAGGGTATCTATGAACGTTTCCCTTTGCATCATTGCCTATAACGAAGAAAAGGCGCTGCCGGCCCTGCTCGAAGATGTAAAACGGCAGGACTATCCCCATGAGAAGATGGAGATCGTCCTGGTCAACAGCATGTCCCGGGACGGCACGGAAGCGTGTATGGAAGCCTTTAAAGAACAGGCGCGGGATTTCGCCCGTGTCCAGGTGCTTTTAAACCGGGGACGCAGTCAGGCTTCCG
>CALWEE010000252.1 GCA_944376975.1 uncultured Lachnospiraceae bacterium | reverse complement strand
GATCTAAGCGGGAACCGGCCAGGCCCGGTATTCGCCTTACGCCAACGCGGCGGTGGACGCCTATATGGATCAGGCGTTGGCCGCCGACGATCTGGAAACGTCCTACGGACTGTGGCAGCAGGCTCAGTGGGACGGAAGCACAGGCGTCACCCAGGACGGGGATATCCCGTGGGTGTGGCTGGTCAATATCGACCATCTGTACTGGATCCGGGATGGACTGAACGTGGCGGAACAAAAGATCCATCCCCACGGCCACGGGTGGTCTTTGGTCAACAATGTGGATCAGTGGAGCTGGGATCCGTAAAGACAGACGGAAAGGAAAAAGAAGATGAAACACCGACTTGTGTTCACAACAAAAAAACTGGCGCGGATGCTGCTGCTTCTGCTCGGCGTCAGCCTGGTGACGTTCGCCCTTATGAACGTGTCGCCGCTGGATCCGCTGCAGACCAACGTGGGACAGGTGGCTTTGGGGACCATGAGCGAAGAACAGGTTGAAAAGCTGGAAGCCTACTGGGGCGCCGATACGCCGCCGATCACCCGGTATCTGGGCTGGCTTGGAGGCGTGCTCCGGGGCGACCTGGGCACATCCCTTCTTTACCGGCAGCCGGTATGGGACGTGGTCTGTGAAAAACTGCTGAGTTCTTTGTGGCTCCTTGTCATTTCCTGGCTTTTGTCAGGGATCTTCGGCGTCGCCCTTGGAGCGGTCGCCGGAGCGGCGCGGGGACGATGGCCCGACCGGCTGATCCGGGGTTACTGCCTGCTCATATCCAGCACGCCGGCTTTCTGGCTGGCCCTGATCTTGCTTTTGGTCTTTTCCGTATGGCTGGGCTGGCTGCCCATCGGGCTGTCGGTGCCCATCGGCATGGAAGCGTCGGCGGTGACGGCGGCGGACCGTCTGCGGCACGCCATCCTTCCGGCGCTGACACTCAGCATAACCGGCGTGGCCAATATCGCGCTGCATACCCGGGAGAAAATGGTGGACGTGCTCGCGTCGGACCATGTACTCTTCGCGAAAGCCCAGGGCGGATCTTCCTGGGCCATCGTCCTGCGCCACGGCCTGCGGGGCGTGGCTTTACCGGCCATCACGCTCCAGTTCGCGTCCGTCAGCGAGATCATCGGCGGCTCCGTGATGGTGGAACAGGTCTTTTCTTATCCGGGACTGGGGCAGGCCGCCGTGACGGCGGGCCTGGGGAGCGATCTGCCGCTTCTTATGGGTATCACCCTGCTTTCATCCCTCATTGTTTTTGGAGGGAACCTGACGGCGGATCTTCTGTACGGCGTCGTCGATCCTAAAATACGGAGGAGGGCGGCCGGAAAATGAAAACATTGAATCGACGGAAAAACACGGTTTTTTTCCTGGTCTTTGTCCTGATCGTCCTGGTGGGCGTGACGGCGACCGGATCATTTTTAGACGACGCGGCCCGGGCGGCCGATTTTTCCCGGGCAGGAAGACGGCCTTCCCTGTCGGCCATCTTCGGGACAGACTGGATGGGGCGGGATATGTTCGCCCGGACCATCGCCGGTCTGTCGCTGAGCATACGCATTGGTCTGCTGACCGCCGTGATCAGTTCTTTTATCGCGTTGATACTGGGGATCGCGGCGGCCCTTGGCAGGCGGGCGGACAGTGTGATATCCTGGTGCGTCGATCTGATGATGGGGATCCCCCATATCCTGCTTTTGCTGCTCATTTCCATTGCCTGCGGCAAAGGCTTCGTCGGCGTGACGGTGGGCGTCGCCTTAAGCCACTGGACGTCCCTTGCCCGGGTCATCCGGGGAGAAGTGATCCAGCTTAAACAGGCGCCCTACATACTGGCGGCGCAAAAGCTGGGCGTTTCCCGGCAAAAGATCGTCTCGGACCATATGATCCCCCACCTGCTCCCCCAGTTTCTGACCGGGCTGATCCTGACCTTTCCCCATGCCATCCTGCATGAGGCCAGCGTCACGTTCCTCGGCTTCGGATTGCCGTCGGAGCAGCCGGCCATCGGCGTGATCCTGTCGGAAAGCATGAGCTATCTGACCACGGGGCAGTGGTGGCTGGCGTTGTTCCCCGGCGTTTCTCTTGTGCTGATCGTGCTCCTGTTCGCGCTGCTGGGCGAACGGATACGGAAACTTCTGGATCCGTCCAGTGTCCATGAATGATAGTGATGGGAGGAAGACCATGGAACCGATCTTAAAGATAAACCATTTGTCCATCGATTTTACCCAATACGACCGGGGCGCGCGGAAAAGAAAACTGACGGTGATACGGGATCTGTCCCTCAAGATCGATCCCGGACAGGTCATCGCGGTGGTAGGCGCCAGCGGTTCCGGCAAAAGCCTGCTGGCCCATGCCATCCTGGGTCTTTTGCCGTACAACAGCCATATGGACGGACAGATCGTGTATGACGGGCAGATCCTGGACGAAAAGAGGGTCAAAAAGCTTCGGGGAAAAGAGATCGCGCTGATCCCCCAGGGCGTGACATATCTGGATCCGCTCATGAAAGTAGGCGCTCAGATACGGAGAGGGAAAAAAGATAAGGAAACCCGGGAGCGGTGTGAAAAGGCGCTGGAACGTTACGGGCTGGCGCCGGAAACGGAAAAGATGTATCCGTTTGAACTGTCCGGCGGCATGGCCCGGCGGGTGCTCATCGCCTCGGCCGTATCCTGTTCCCCC
>CALWEE010000251.1 GCA_944376975.1 uncultured Lachnospiraceae bacterium | reverse complement strand
GGGTATAGCGCAGCTGGTTAGCGCGCCAGATTGTGGCTCTGGAGGCCCAGGGTTCGAATCCCTGTACCCACCCTTTACCG
This sequence comes from uncultured Lachnospiraceae bacterium, assembly GCA_944376975.1. Classification (GTDB taxonomy): domain Bacteria; phylum Bacillota; class Clostridia; order Lachnospirales; family Lachnospiraceae; genus Frisingicoccus. The sequence goes on along the minus strand of CALWEE010000251.1, from coordinate 2,576 downwards.
TGAGGTAAATTTTGGGCTATCGCCAAGCGGTAAGGCACAGGACTTTGACTCCTGCATTACGTTGGTTCGAATCCAACTAGCCCAGTTGGAGCGGCATTACGGGAAGATCAAGGAAGTGCCGATATCAGAAGATGTGGGATATTAGCTCAGTTGGTAGAGCACTTGACTTTTAATCAAGTTGTCCGGGGTTCGAATCCCCGATGTCTCACTAAAGCAGTAACCGAAAGGTTGCTGCTTTAATTTTATAGGGAGACGGGACCTTTCGGGACCGTCCATACACAGGCGGATATGGCGGAACTGGCAGACGCGCCAGACTTAGGATCTGGTGGGAGACCGTGCAGGTTCGATTCCTGTTATCCGCATGATAGCAGGCAGCCTTTATGGGCTGCCTTTTTATAAAAACCGCATATTTAAGGTATATATGCCAAAAAAATACGTTTTTTGACCGGTTTTATTAGTGGATTATTACATTTAAGATATTGAAAAAGACGGCAAAACAAGTATAATATATGTATAGCCCTGACAAGAACGGCTGACAATAACGATGAAGGAGAGAAAAGAAATGAAAGAGATCAAGTATGTTGTTTCAGACCCGCAAGGCATCCATGCCAGACCGGCAGGAGTCCTGGTGAAGACAGCCGCTGGATTCAAAAGTAAGATCACGATCACAAAAGGTGAGAAGAGCGGCGACTTAAAGAGGATCTTTGGCGTTATGGGCCTTTGCGTAAAACAGAACGACGAAGTGACCATTACCTGTGAAGGTGAAGATGAAGACGCGGCAATAGCTGCTGTGGAAGCTACATTAAAAGCGGAGAACCTTTGATCTGAAGAAGATCGTTCATGACGACGCTTGTTGATGGTCGAAAGGCGCTGTATTATATTAAGATGCCGTTCCCCCGTTTCAGCACAGGTCTTTTTTAGAACGGCTGAGGGCGGAATTCTGGAAAGACGGGTCGTAGGTCACTTCTTCACCGAAATAGTCGGGAGGCGAAAAACGCTCCGCCGCCGCCAGATCGGGAAATTCCACTTCGGCCAGCATAAGCCCTTCATAGTCGCCGTGGAAGATATCCAGCTCGATGGTCAGCCCGTTATCCGCCGGAATACGGTAACGGGTCTTTGAAAGCAGCAGGCCGTCGATCTTGCCGAGAAGATGGCGCCAGGCGCTTTCGTTAAGGGGCAGGTTGTATTCTTCCCGGACCAGAAGGCCGGAACCTTTGTAAGTCAGATAGGACCGGCAGCCGTCCCGGCGGACGCGGACCACCGGATCGGTACATAAGTAGCCCTGCTCGATCTCGGTATGTGGATAAGATCCCGGGTCAAAAGGGAGCTTTCGTATACGGTATTTTCTTTCGATCTCCATTGCGTTCACCTTCGTTTTTTTCTTATCATATCCTGTATCGGGAAAAAAGTCATCCCCTGAAGAGACAAAAACTTCCAACATATTTAAAAGAAGCGACGGCATACTAACAGTGTAGACAAACAAAGCGTTTGTCTGACAAAATGATCTGGAGGTGAAAAAATGTCCAACACAAGCGGAACAAATTCCAATGGCAGCCGTATGGAAGTACCTCAGGCTAAAAACGCCATGGACAGATTCAAAATGGAAGTCGCCAGTGAACTGGGTGTCAACCTGAAAAACGGGTATAACGGTGACCTGACTTCAGCGGAAGCCGGTTCCATCGGCGGCGAGATGGTGCGCCGGATGATCCGTAAACAGGAGCAGCAGATGTCCGGCCAGAACTGAGGAACGGATATCATTCATGATCGACAGGCCTGACTGAGAGGCCAGACAGGACAAAAGCAGCCTTATCCGAAAAAAACGCTTTGGATAAGGCTGTTTTTTTGCTTTACAGATGAACAGCTTTATTATATACTATAGGATGATTGCATAAAAATGCGAGCCGGTTCCATCAGGCCGACAGGGCGTTTCTGGTGAGGCGGGCATATATAAGGAGGATCAGAATATAATGAGTGTACAGGTAGAAAAACTGGAAAAGAATATGGCCAAGCTGACCATTGAAGTATCCGCGGAAGATTTTAAAAAGGCCCTGACAAAAGCATATAATAAAAACAAGTCCCATATTTCCGTTCCCGGTTTCCGTAAAGGTAAAGCGCCCCAGGTCATGATCGAAAAAATGTACGGCGTTGGCGTTTTCTATGAAGACGCGGCGAACGATATCATCCCGGCGGCTTACGACGAAGCTTCCAAAGAGTCCGGACTGGAGATCACGTCCACACCGTCCATCGACGTTGTCCAGATCGAGAAAGGCAAGCCGTTTATCTTTACCGCTGAAGTTTCGCTCCGGCCGGAAGTGACGCTGGGCCAGTATAAAGGCATCGAAGTGGAGAAGACAGAAGCTGTCGTGACCGATGAAGACGTGGATGCCGAGATCAAAAAAGCGCAGGAGCAGAACGCCCGCGAACTGACGGTTGAACGTCCGGCTGAGAAAGACGATTCCGTCATCATTGATTATAAAGGATCCGTAGACGGAGAGCTGTTTGACGGCGGAAGCGCGGAAGGCTATGAACTTGTCCTCGGTTCGGGAACATTCATCCCCGGATTTGAAGATCAGCTG
>CALWEE010000250.1 GCA_944376975.1 uncultured Lachnospiraceae bacterium | reverse complement strand
GGAAAGGACACGGGCGTTCAGAAGTTCTTTAATGGTATTGACTGTCATACAAAACCTCCTGCTGTATGAAACGGTGTAAAAAAAGCTTCCTGATAAAAGTATAGCATCTGATTTTGTTAAATTCAACGAAAATAGAGCGGGAGGGACAGAAAAAACACTGTACAGGATGGAAAAGATCGGGGGCTGTCCGGCGGGAAAAATGAAAGAATGATATAATTGTTAAGAAATTATCCAGAAATAAATGGCAATTTGCACAGGTTGATGATATAATGATAAAAGATCATATACAAGGAGGGATTTATTTTGGTTTCTAAGAAACAGTCCGTTCCGTTTCGCGGGACAGAAGAGCAGAAGGAAGCCTTGATGCAGGCCATCGCGTCCATGAAAGACGAAAAAGGCTGCCTGATGCCGATCATGCAGAAAGCGCAGGACATTTACGGCTATCTGCCTCTGGAAGTACAGACCATGATCTCAGACGCCCTTGGGGTACCTCTGGAAAAGATATACGGCGTAGCCACTTTCTATTCCCAGTTTGCCCTGAATCCGAAGGGACGCTATCAGATTTCAGTCTGTCTTGGAACAGCCTGTTACGTTAAAGGGTCAGGTGACATATACAATAAACTGATGGATCTTTTGGGTATTGTCGGGGGCGAGTGTACGCCTGACGGAAAGTTTTCCCTGGATGCCTGCCGCTGCGTAGGCGCCTGCGGGCTGGCTCCGGTCATGATGATCAACGGCGAGGTGTATGGGCGTCTCACCGTGGACGACGTGGAAGATATCCTGAACAAGTACGATTAACGCGATGATGACCGAACTTTCATTGAATATCCTGGACGTGGCGGAAAATTCGATCCGGGCGGAAGCTTCCCTCGTGGAGATCACGGTGGAGGTCAGCGTCGCGGCGGACCGGCTGGTCATCATCATCGCCGATGACGGCTGCGGCATGACGAAGGAACAGATCGACCATGTGGAAGATCCTTTTTTTACGACGCGGACGACCCGGAAGGTGGGGCTCGGCGTCCCGTTTTTCAAATACGCGGCCGAAAGTACCGGCGGGTGTTTTTCCATCCGATCCGAAAAAGGCAAAGGGACCGTCGTTCGGGCCGAGTTTGGCCTGACCCATATCGACCGCATGCCATTGGGCGATATAACGGGCACCATATATACGCTGGTCACGTTCCACCCGGAAGTGGATTTCAGATATATCTATCGTTATAACGACGCGGGATTTGAACTGGATACCCGGCAGATGCGGGACATACTGGGCGGCATACCGCTCGATACGCCGGAAGTGTCGGAATATATCCGGGAATACTTGACGGAAAACAAGCAGGAGGTTGATGGCGGGGCCATCATCTGATCGAGGAGGTAAAACAGATATGAAATCTCTTGAAGAGTTAAAAGCGATCCGAGAACGGATGCAGGGCAAGGTGGGCCTGCGGTCCGAAAGCGATGATCAGACAAGAGTGGTCGTAGGTATGGCAACCTGCGGTATAGCCAGCGGCGCCAGACCGGTGCTGAACACGCTGGCTGACGAAGTGCAGAAGAAAGGGCTTAAAAATGTCATGGTGACCCAGACCGGCTGTATCGGCCTGTGCCAGTATGAGCCGATCGTGGAAGTGATGGAGCCGGGCAAGGAAAAGATCACCTATATCAAGATGAACCCGGACAAGGCGAAAGAGATCGTGGACAAGCATCTGATACGCGGCCATGTGGTCACCGAATATACACTGAACGAAACAAACTTATAGCAAGGAGGGAATTCGATGTATCGTTCTCATGTTTTAGTATGCGGCGGCACCGGATGTACTTCCTCCGGAAGCCAGAGGATAATCGAAAAATTAAAAACAGAACTGGCGAAACATGGACTTCAGGATGAAGTGGCGGTAGTCCAGACCGGCTGCCACGGCCTGTGCGCCATGGGACCGATCATGGTCGTTTATCCGGAAGCGGTCTTTTACGCCATGGTATCGGAAGACGATATTCCGGAGATCGTGTCGGAACATCTGCTGAAAGGCCGTATCGTGACCCGCCTGGTCTACGAGGAATCGGCCGGCGAGGACGGCGCGATCAAGTCGCTGCGGGATACGGACTTCTATCGGAAACAGACCCGTGTGGCCCTCAGGAACTGCGGCGTGATCAATCCGGAAGATATCGACGAATACATAGGGACCGGCGGCTATGAAGCCCTTGGCAAGGTGCTGACCGAGATGACGCCGGACGACGTGATCCAGACGATCCTTGACAGCGGTTTAAGAGGCCGGGGCGGCGCCGGGTTCCCCACCGGGTTAAAATGGCGTTTCGCGTCGGGCAACCGGGGCAATGTGCAGAAATATGTCTGCTGCAACGCCGACGAGGGCGACCCGGGCGCGTTCATGGACCGTTCCGTTCTGGAGGGCGATCCCCATGTGGTACTGGAAGCCATGGCCATCGCCGGCTACGCCATCAGGGCGAGCCAGGGTTATATCTATGTACGGGCGGAATATCCCATCGCGGTAGACCGTCTGCGCATCGCCATCAAGCAGGCAAGGGAATACGGCCTGTTGGGCAAGAACATATTTGACAGCGGTTTCGATTTTGACATCGATCTGCGGCTGGGCGCCGGCGCCTTTGTCTGCGGCGAGGAGACAGCGCTCATGACCTCCATCGAGGGCAACCGGGGCGAG
>CALWEE010000249.1 GCA_944376975.1 uncultured Lachnospiraceae bacterium | reverse complement strand
CCCGTTCATGGGCAGAATAAAAATTCTTTTCATCTCCCAGATCCGCCATCGCTTCCCGAAGCTTTTTTTCATCCAGGCCCGACCGATCCAGGGCGATCCCCTGATTCCGCTGCTTTTTCAAACGGATATGGTTTTTAGCCAGTATCGCCTCCAAGGCCGCGATATCGCTCCGTATCGTGCGGGTTGTCACGCCAAATTCCGACGCCAGGTCATTGACCGGCACATATCCGTTTGTATTGCTCAAAATCCTCAATATTTCCGGCAGTCTCTCCATTTTGTCCTCTCCTTTCCGGAAGCGTGTGTCTCCACCTGCCTTTATTATAAAAAAATCCGCCCCTATAATACAATGGCGCGGACCGTATTATTCTTTTCCGTTCCAAGCGGAAATCCACAGATGAATCCGATGATTTCCACACCAGAACGTCTCCGTTGATTCATCCCCGCATTTCCCTTTTTCCGGGAAAAAAGTAAGCGTCTTCCCTTTATTGATTCCCCTTTTTCGCTTTTATATAATGGGTAAAAAACAGGAAAGGATGAAGAAAAATGGATAAGATCAAAATGCTTTTTACCGGCGATCATGAAGATGAATGGTTCCCGAAATTTGAAAAATATTTTGATATCGAGCGAAAAGGTTTCAGTCTCGGAGACGGTTCCGTCATGATCGTCCTTGATGAGGACGAACTGATCGAAAGCTTGAAAGAAAAAGAAATGGCCGTTATCGGCTACGACAAGATCACGGAAAACGTGATCAAAAAATCGGCGGATGTCAAACTGCTCCTGAGCGTCCGGGACGGTCCGGAAGAAAACATCGACCTTGCCGCGTGCACGGCCGCCGGTATCCCTGTCATATCCAGCGCCGGCAGGTGCGCCACATCTGTCGCTGAATTTACCTTTCTGCTCATGCTGCTCCTGGCCCGCCCCATGGTCCCTGTCATCGAAAGGATACGGCGCGAAGGCTGGACAAAGGAAAACACCGGAAGTCTCCGAAGTATGTACGCCCACAGTTCCACTGAGCTGTATAACAAAAACCTGGGTCTGATCGGATTTGGCCGCAACGCGAAAAAGCTGTCTGTACTGGCCCGGGCTTTCGGCATGCGCGTAAATGCCTACGACCCCTTTGTCGACGCTCAGACGATGGAAACATTCCACACGCGGAAAATGGAACTTGCGGAGGTTGTCCGGACAGCCGACTATGTTATCGTACTGGCCCGCCTGACCAAAGACACCGAAGGGATCTTAAGCAGGGATCTGATTTATTCCATGAAACCCACCGCGTCCATCGTCAATACCGGAAGGGCGAAACTGATCGACAACGAAGCGGTTCTGGATGCTCTGGAAGAAAACGCGATCCGATCCGCCGCCCTGGACGTGCATTATCCGGAACCTCTGGGCGCGCTGGATGAAAACCGTATTTACCGCATCCCCGAAGATAAGCTGATCATCACTTCCCATGCGGCAGGCGTTACGGCGGAACGCCCATGGCATCAATACGAGCTTCTCTACAAACAGCTCATGGAATATTTCAATGGGATCATCCCGGATGGATGCGTCAACAAAGAAGTATTTGAAACGCCTCAGTTTAAAGAACGCGGCGGGAAATATTTCGGGATACTGAAAGAAAACAGACAGGAGGAATAAACATGCTCGTTACAATGGATAAGATCCTTAACAAAGCGCGGCAGGAAGGTTACGGCGTTATCGCGCCTTCCACCTTCAGCCTGGAACTGATCGGTTGCGCCATAGAAGCCGCGGAAAAGAAAAGATCGCCGTTGATCCTGAACATCAACTTAAAATACGATGCTCTGCAGACTGAAGAAAACCGGGAAATCTTCCTGTATGTGGCCCGAGAACGGGCCATGCGCGCCAGCGTTCCTGTAGCCATCAACCTGGATCACGGCGCGGATTATCCAACGGTCGTCCGGGCCATCCATCACGGTTTTACCTCCGTTATGCTGGACGCTTCGGCGAAACCTTTTGAAGAAAATATCGCGGCCGTAAAAGAAGTGGTCCATACCGCCCACAGCATCGGTATTCCCGTGGAAGCGGAGCTGGGCTGCGTCGGCATGGCGGATCCCACTTTCCTGATCGAGACCAAATACACCGGATCGTCCAAAACCGATCCCGCTCTTGTAGCGGAATATGTGGAACGGACCGGCGTGGATTTTCTGGCGGTTTCCATTGGGAACGCCCACGGGCCTTATGCCAAGAACATCGTCCCCCATATCGATTTCGATCTTCTGGAACAGATCGCCAAGATCACGCCCATCCCTCTCGTCCTCCACGGCGGAAGCGGAACAGGCGATGAGAATCTGACAAAAGCCTGCCAAATGGGCATATCCAAGATCAACGTGGGGACCGACCTGATGAAGATCGCCACTGATCAGGCCATTGCCGGATATGAAGAAAACGCGAACAAAGGACGGCTTCGTTTCCTGACGAATTACGTGGACGGTTATCGGGACGGTATCGAGTACTATATGGATGTCTTCGGAAGCACACATAAGGCCTGATCGAAAGACGCGGCGCCGGGGTGAAAGTCTCTTGACGGCTGCCAGGGAAAAATTTCATTTTCTGACCGTCTTTTTTTCGGGAGATCACGGTTCCTCAGGGAAATTTCTTGGTATAACCGTACAAATCACTGTTGTTGCACGGTTATATCATCGAAAATGTGTTTCTGATCCG
>CALWEE010000248.1 GCA_944376975.1 uncultured Lachnospiraceae bacterium | reverse complement strand
ACAGGAAAAAAAGGCCGACAAGCCTTCCTTTTTCCTTAAGATAAACCGATAAAAACGTCACAGGGCATACCTCCCATACTTTTACAGCTACGCTTCTATGATATAGCCCACGCCGAAACGGGTGGCGATAAAGCCTTCAAGGCCGGCGCCGTCCAGCTTCCTGCGCAGCCGGTTCACGTTGACCGTAAGGGTGTTCTCATCAACAAAACTGTCGGTTTCCCATAACCGCTCCATCAGCTTTTCCCGACTGACCACCTTCCCCTTGTTCTCCATAAGGGTGAGCAGGATGCGGTACTCATTCTTTGTCAGGCTGATCTGCCGGTTTTTATAGGTCAGCGTATTGTCCCCCGTGTTCAAAAGCGCCCCCTTGTGCTCCAGAACAGGCACGGAAGACGCGAACTCATAGGTCCGGCGGAGCATGGCCTGTATCTTGGCCATCAAAACGGTCTGGTCGAAAGGCTTGGCGATAAAATCATCGCCGCCCATGTTCATGGCCATGACGATATTCATATTGTCCGACGCCGAAGATATGAAAATGACCGGGACCTTTGATACTTTGCGTATCTCGCCGCACCAGTGATAGCCGTTGAAAAAAGGCAGGGAGATGTCCATCAGGACCAGATGGGGATCGTACCGGGCAAAATCGGCCATGACGCCGCGGAAATCTTTCACGCGCCAGGTGTCCAGATCCCACATCTTCGCCTGAGCGGCGATCGCCCTGGCGATACCCGGATCATCTTCCACGATAAAAATACGATACATAGGCACCCTCCTTCTTTTTTCATTTTAGCAGATACCGTATCGGATTTCCAGACATCTTTTCCCGCTTCACCCTGGCTGAACGGGTATCGGCAAAAAAAAGTTGACAATTTCTGAAATTGAGCTATAATAAAGCAGAATTGATAAATCAAAAGCCAATGCGAAGAACAGGACACGACTTCCCTGATCCTATGTTTTCAGAGAGTTCCCGGCTGGTGTGAGGGAACAGCATGATCAAGGCAGCTATCACCTGCGAGCAGTCAGGGTGAACCCTTATGAAGTAACCCGGACCGGAATTCCCCCGTTACAGGGAAGCCTGTTAAACCAGCCGTTTTTATACCATGACGCTGGCCGACGGGAATGAGTGATCGGGATAGCCCGGTAATAGAAGTGGTAACGCGGAAAATCGATTTCGTCTTCTGACAGCGAAAACTGTCAGAAGACGTTTTTTATTTTACCGGTTCAGACGCGGCCGCCGGGCAGGCTGGCATCGGATTTTGATCCATCAATGCCGAAAGGCATTTCTCATTTTCAGTTCTACATTAATTAAGGAGAGTGGAAAATCATGAACACACTTGTAATCGTACTCATCGCCGCCGTTTGTCTGATCGCGGCCTACGCGCTGTACGGACGATGGCTGGCGAAAAAATGGGGCATCGATCCAAAGGCGAAAACGCCGGCTGTCCTGCACAATGACGGCCAGGATTACGTGCCGACCGACGGGCTGACCGTGTTCGCCCATCAGTTCTCGTCCATCGCCGGAGCAGGCCCGGTCACAGGCGCCATCCAGGCGGCCGCTTTCGGCTGGCTGCCCGTACTCCTCTGGATCATCCTGGGCGGTATCTTCTTCGGCGCGGTGACCGACTTCGGCGCCCTGTACGCCAGCGTTAAAAACGACGGTAAATCCATGGGCCTTCTGATCGAGAAATATATCGGCAAGGCCGGACGTAAACTGTTCCTCGGCTTTTGCTGGCTGTTCTGCCTGATCGTTATCGCGGCTTTCGCCGATATGGTGGCCGACACGTTCAACGCCTATGTGGTCACCGACGGCGTTGCCAGCCTTTCCCCCAACGCCACGGTAAACGGCGCGGCGGGAAGCATATCTTTGTTCTTCATCCTGTTTGCCGCCATCTTTGGCCTGGCTCAGAGGAAATTCAAGTTCACCGGCAAAAAAGAGGTGATCTTCGGTCTTGTGTGCACCGTACTCGCCTTTGTATGCGGCATGAACCTGCCGGTCATCCTGAACAAAGACATGTGGGTCTACATCGCTTTCGCGTTCATCTTCCTGGCTGCCGTTCTGCCCATGTGGTTCCTTATGCAGCCCCGTGACTATATGTCCACGTTCATGTTCATCGGCATGATCGCCGGCGCCGTGCTGGGACTGATCTTTGCCCATCCGACCATGAACCTGCCGGCCTACACCGGCTTTAAAAACGAAAGCCTGGGCACCCTGTTCCCCATCCTGTTCGTCACCGTAGCCTGCGGAGCCGTATCCGGATTCCACAGCCTGGTTTCTTCAGGTACGTCCTCCAAGACAGTATCCAACGAAAAAGATATGCTCAAAGTCGGCTATGGCGCCATGGTACTTGAAAGCCTTTTGGCCGTCATCGCCCTGTGCGTAGCCGGCGCGGCCGCCAGCGCGGACGGAACAGCCGCTGTGGGCACGCCGTTCCAGATCTTTTCCTCCGGCGTCGCCGGTTTCCTGGAAATGTTCGGCATCCCGGTCTATGTGGCCCAGAGTTTCATGACCATGTGCGTATCCGCCCTGGCCTTCACCACACTGGACTCGGTTGCCCGTATCGGACGTATGTCCTTCCAGGAACTGTTCAGCGTGGACGATATGGAACACGCGGAAGGCTGGCGGAAAGTACTCTGCAATAAATATTTCGCCACACTGATCACCCTGGTATTCGGCTACATCCTGACCCAGGTGGGCTAT
>CALWEE010000247.1 GCA_944376975.1 uncultured Lachnospiraceae bacterium | reverse complement strand
CCGTTATAAAAAAGGCGATATGGTCACGGTCAAAGGCTCAGACGACATGGCCGTGGAAGGGTACGTGTTCGCCGGATGGGCGCTGGAGCCGGGAGACGGTATCTACAAAGAAGGCGAAACCCTTTATGGCAGCGGCAGCGCGCGGGATGTCCGGCTTTCCGGGCAGATCGCCATGCCGGAAGACGGTCTGGAGCTTTACGGCCGATGGATAAAGGTTTATAAAGTGGAATACGACGGCAATACGGCCACCGGAGGAAGCGCGCCGGTACAGGAAGGCGGAAGCGCCGGCGGCAATACCTTTTACAGCGGCGATCCGGTCACGGTGCGCGGCCAGGGCGACCTGACCAAGACAGACGCGGACGGCACCACATATGGGTTTGTCGGCTGGAATGACAGACAGGATGGCCAGGGGCAGATGTACCTGCCGGGCGACGTGTTCAGCATGGGCGAAGCCGACGTCACGTTATACGCCCAGTGGCTGCCGGAGAACGCGGACACCTACGGCGTCACGTATATGGTGAACCATCCGGAAGACGTGACGGTATCCGGAGAACCGCCTTCAGATACCCATAAGTATGAAACCGGGGAAGCGGTGGAAGTGTCCGGCGCGGGCACATTGAGCATGCGTCATTATCTGTTCGCCGGATGGGCGCTCACGTCCAGTGAAGACGGGCTGTACGATCCGGGCGAAACCCTGTACGGTTCCGGTCAAGATGAACGGACAGGCGTCAAGACGCTTGCGAAAGCCCGGATGCCTGAAAACGGGCTGACGCTTTACAGCCGGTGGATCCCGCTTTACAGCCTGTCCTACCTGGCGGGCGCGGACGGCGTGGAAGGCGTCCCGGAACAGGAAGAATATCTGGAAAAAGAAATGGTCCAGGTCGACGACGGCTCCGGACTTCACAGAGAGGGCTATATCTTCATGGGATGGAACACCCGTCCGGACGGCAGCGGCCAGACTTATGACAGCGGCCTGACGTTTAACATGCCGGCGGAGGATATGGTGCTCTACGCCCAGTGGGAACGGGTGCCCTTACCGGAGACGGAAGAAGGCGTCGACGATACGCCGAAGCCTCCGGATGACAGAGGGTTCATCGTCACGATCATCTGCCTGGCGGGCGTGGCCATGGTGGCTCTGTACATCCTGTGGCAATGGGTACGTCAGAAGATAAAAGAAAGCAAACATAAAGGGGGACCGGACGATGGCGGCAGATAAAGAGATGATCCGCGAGATCGTGGAGAAAGTATTAAAAGAACTGACAGGAGCGGAAGGGGATTTCCGAAAGGAAAAAGATCCCAGCGGCATCCTCAGGGTGTGTACGGAAACGGTAAAGTGCGAGCCTTTTGCCGGAGCGAAAGGCGTGGGACTAAAAGACGTGGTCACTCTGGAAGAATCGCCCCATATGGGAGCGGGCGTCATGGAACTGGACCATACAAGTTTTGAATGGACGTTGACTTACGATGAATTTGACGTGGTGATCGACGGAATCCTTGAGATCGAGATCGACGGACGGGTCGTTACCGGCCATGCCGGCGATATCCTCTACATACCCGCGGGCAGCCATATCCATTTCCAGACGCCGACGACCGCCCGTTACGCGTATTTTACTTATCCCGCGGACTGGCAGCAGCAGTAACGCGCCAAAAAGCGAAGAAGCGATGAATAAAACCTTCTGTTTGCCGCATAATACGGACAGACAGGAGGTTTTTTATGCCGGAGATCACATATGTATACGCGAGAGAGGTATTGGATTCCAGAGGCAATCCCACGGTGGAAGCCGAGGTCATGACAGAAAGCCGGGCGTTCGGGCGGGCGATCGTTCCGTCGGGGGCGTCCACCGGTATCTATGAGGCGCTGGAGCTTCGGGACGGGAAAAAAGAACGTTACGGAGGCATGGGCGTCCAAAAGGCGGTCGCCCACGTGAACAAAGAGCTGGCCCGGGCGATCAGAGGCGCGGACGTGACCCGTCAGGCCGAGATCGACCGTTTGCTGCTGGAAGCCGACGGGACGGAGCACAAAGACCGGCTGGGCGCCAACGCCCTGCTTGCCGTTTCCCTTGCCTGCGCCCACGCGGGAGCGGATTTTACGGGCGTGCCGCTGTACCGTTATCTGGGCGGCGTGGCAGGTTCCTTGCTGCCGATGCCCATGATGAACATTTTAAATGGCGGCGCCCACGCGGACAACAACCTGGATTTTCAGGAATATATGATCGTGCCCACAGGGGCGGAGACGATCCGCGACGCGGCGCGCATGGGAAGCGAAGTCTTCCACAGCCTGAAGAAAATACTGAAAGACAGAGGACTGGCCACCGGAGTGGGAGACGAAGGCGGTTTCGCGCCGGATCTGAGGAACAATGAAGAAGGCTTCGGCCTTATCATGGAGGCGATCGTATCGGCGGGATACACGCCGGGGAAAGATATCTGCCTGGCCCTTGACGCAGCAGCCAGTGAATTTTACGACGATGGATATTATATCCTCAAAGGGGAAGGCGGGACACGGCTGGACGCCGGGGAAATGACGGCTTATTACGAAAAACTGCTGCAGAAATATCCGATCGTTTCCATCGAGGACGGCTGCGGTCAGGATGACTGGGAAGGCTGGCAGCATATGACCCGTCTTTTGGGACAGAAAGTCCAGCTGGTTGGCGACGACCTTTTTGTGACCCATACGGCGCGGCTGAAGGAAGGTATAGGAAAAGCGTGCGCCAACGCCATCCTGATCAAGCCCAACCAGATC
>CALWEE010000246.1 GCA_944376975.1 uncultured Lachnospiraceae bacterium | reverse complement strand
GGGGCGCCGGGAGTGGAAACGCGCGTGCCCCTGATCTTTTCAAAAGGCGTTTCGGAAGGGCGGATCGATCTGAAGACTTTTGCCCGGCTGATCAGTACGAACCCGGCGAAGCTGTTCGGGATGTATCCGGAAAAAGGCGTGATCGCCCCGGGGAGCGACGCGGATCTTGTTTTCATCGATCCGGAAAAAGAAGTGACCATCACGCGGGAGGCGCTTCATGAGAATGTGGACTATACGCCTTATGAAGGGATCAAAGTAAAAGGATGGCCGGTCCTCACCATGATACGGGGAGAGGTCGTCGTAAAAGATGGACGTTTAAGAGTAAGACCGGGATTCGGCCGGTTCATAAAACGGCACCGTATAAGCCCCCTTCTTCCGGAAGAGAAGGCCGGAGGGAGAGGAGAAGGCAGAGCGTGAAGGGAGGAGCAGCATTGGAAAGAGAAAGGGAAAAAGAGATCTATGTCATCGGCCACCGGAATCCGGACACGGATTCGGTATGCTCGGCGATAGCCTATGCCCGGCTGAAGAACGCCATAGTCAAAAAGATACACGATACCGGGTCCAGCGCGGGCTACCAGGATTTTATCATCGACGATCATTATAAAGACGCGGTCTACGTGGCCGCCGCCGCGGGCCAGATGAATACGGAGACCACCTTCGTCCTGGATTATTTTCATGTGGCGGAACCGAGATATATGAACGTGATCCGGACCCAGGTGCGGGATATGCGGGTGGCCCATCCCATTGGCATCCGGCCGGATATGTCGCTGAGGAAAGCCTGGGAGACCATGCGGGATCAGAATCACTCCACCCTGGCGATCATAGACGATCAGGGAAAATTCGGCGGACTCATATCCATGTCCGATCTGGCCCGGTCGTATATGTCGGTGCTGAACAACCAGATATTGGCCCAGGCGCGCACGCCGATACGCAATATCATCGAGACGCTCCACGGCACCCTTGTGGCGGGAAGGGATGATATATGCCTGACGGGAGGCAAGCTGGTGGTGGCCACATCCAACGTGGATGTGCTGGAGGAATTTATCCAGAAAGACGACCTGGTCATATTGGCCAACCGATATGAAGCCCAGCTGTGCGCCATTGAAAACCACGCCTCCTGCCTGATCGTCTGCGACGGCAGCAAGGTGTCCCGGACGATCCGGAAGATGGCGGAACAAAACGACTGTACGGTGATATCCACGCCTTTTGATACGTATACGGTGACCCGTTCCATCAACCAGAGCATACCGGTCAGCCATTTCATGCTGGGAAGCGGGGAAGGCGTGATCTATTTCAGGGACAAAGAATTTGTGTCCGAGATCAAAGGCATTATGATGAACCAGCGGTTCAGGGACTTCCCGGTCGTGACGGACGACGACCGGTATTTCGGCATGATCTCCCGGCGTTCCCTGATCAATATGGAAAGCAAGAAAGTCATACTGGTGGATCACAATGAACAGGCCCAGGCCGCGGAAGGCGTGGCGGAAGCGGAGATCATCGAGATCATCGACCATCATAAACTGGGAACGGTGGAGACGATCCAGCCGGTGAAAGTACGGAGCCAGCCGGTGGGCTGCACGGCCACCATCATCTATCAGATGTATCAGGAAAATGCCATAGATATACCGAAGGATACGGCGGGGATCCTCTGCGCCGCAATCATTTCGGACACGCTGCTGTTTCGGTCGCCCACCTGCACGGCGGAGGACGAAGCGGCGGCCACCGCGCTGTCAAAGATCGCCGACATCGACATGGAGCTGTTTGCCGCGGAGATGTTTGAAGCGGGAAGCAATCTGAGGAAAAAGAGCGATTCGGAGATCTTTTATCAGGATTACAAACTGTTCTCGGCCGGAGAGATCCATTACGGCGTAGGGCAGGTCATCTCCATGAACAGCGAGGAACTGGAAGATATACAGGAACGCATCCTGGCGTATATGGAATCGGTCAGAGAGTCCCGCAGGCTGTCCATGGTCCTGTTCATGCTGACCAATGTGCTGACCGAGTCGACCCGGCTGCTGTTTGTTGGAAAAGAAGCGAAAATATATATAGAGACCAGCTTTGGCATGACGCCCCACGATGATTATGTCGATCTTAAAGGCGTCGTCTCCAGGAAGAAACAGTTGATCCCGCGGCTGATGGCCACGCTGCAGCAGTAGGAGGTGGCAGAAGATGAACAAGCGAAAAATATATGTTATCGGACATAAAAATCCGGATACGGATTCCATCTGTTCCGCCATATCCTATGCTTATCTGAGGAACAAGATGACGGGGGACGATTATATCCCGGCGCGGGCCGGCCAGATCCCGCCGGAAGCCCGGTTCGTGCTGGACTATTTTAAAGCGGACCGGCCGATCTATGTGGAAGACGTGCATGCCCAGGTGCGGGACATGAAGTTCAACCCGCCCTGCTGCGCCACGAAAGAGACGAGCCTGAAAGACGCGTGGAACCTTCTTCTGGACCAGAAACGGTCCACCCTGTGCGTCGTCGACGAGGACCAGAAGCTTTTGGGACTGATCACGAAAGGCGATATAACAAAGACCTATATGGGCGTATATGACAGCAAGATCCTGTCCCAGACAAAAACGCCCTATAAAAATATACTGGAGACATTGAACGGGGAGATGCTGGTCGGCGATCCCGACGGTATCGTGGAAAAGGGGAAAGTGCTGATCGCCGCGGCCAATCCGGATCTGATGGAAGAGTATGTGGAAGACGGCGATATGGTCATGCTGGAAAACCG
>CALWEE010000245.1 GCA_944376975.1 uncultured Lachnospiraceae bacterium | reverse complement strand
CGCGATCAGGAGGGGCTTTCTGTCTTATTGTCTTCTTCCGGTCCGTTTTCATCTTCCCGGATCAGGCCGTAATAAACGCGCACTTTGTGATCGATCTCTTCCATGACCTGGGGATTCTCGATGAGGTACTGCTTGGCGTTCTCCCGGCCCTGGCCGATACGGGCGTCGTTATAGGAATACCAGGCGCCGCTCTTGGCCACGATGCCCACGTTGGCCGCCAGATCCAGCACATCGCCCTCCCTTGAGATGCCTTTGCCGAACATGATGTCAAATTCGGCTTCTTTAAAAGGCGGAGCGATCTTGTTCTTGACGATCTTGACGCGGGTATGGTTACCCACGATCTCCCCGTTCTGCTTGAGCGCCTCGGCGCGGCGGATGTCCATGCGGACGGAGGAGTAGAACTTGAGCGCGCGGCCGCCGGTCGTCGTCTCAGGACTTCCGAACATGACGCCCACTTTCTCGCGGAGCTGGTTGATGAAAATAACGATACAGTTGGACTTGCTGATGACCGCCGTCAGCTTCCTGAGCGCCTTGGACATGAGCCGGGCATGCAGGCCCACCTGGGTGTCGCCCATATCGCCGTCGATCTCTGCCTTGGGCACCAGGGCGGCCACCGAGTCGATGACGATGATGTCCACCGCCCCGGAACGGACCATGGTCTCGGCGATCTCCAGCGCCTGCTCGCCGTTGTCCGGCTGGGATATATAAAGATTATCGATGTCAACGCCGATGTTGCGGGCATAGACCGGGTCAAGGGCATGCTCCGCGTCGATGAAGCCGGCTATGCCGCCCCGCTTCTGCACCTCCGCCACCATATGCAGGGTGACCGTTGTCTTACCGGAGGATTCCGGCCCGTATATCTCGATGATACGGCCTTTCGGGATGCCGCCCAGCCCAAGGGCCAGGTCAAGGCTGAGCGCGCCTGTTGGAACAGTCTCCACGTCCATATGCGCGCCCTTCTCTCCCAGTTTCATGACAGAACCTCTTCCGAACTGTCTCTCGATCTGGGAAAGAGCCGCGTCCAGCGCTTTCTGTTTATCGGTCTGTACATCTATCTGTGATCTTTCTCTTTTTTCCATGATCTTTCTCCTTTATCTATCGAACATATGTTTATATTAAACAATTTTCCTCTGTGTGTCAATATCAGTATACGTTTAAAACGGCGTCCGGTAAAGAAATTTCGTTCCAAAAGTTTCTGCCTTTTTCGACAGGAGAAAGATCATTCATCGTCCCCGTCTTTCGATCCGGGCAAAGTGTGTCTCCGCTCCGGATCGTCGTCTGTATCTTCCGGTTCCTTTGGATAATAATCCTCCGGCCTGTAGCGGACCTGCCCTTCGGAAGCCGGGCGTATATCGGCCGGCGCGTCATGGGAAGGTCCGGGCGCCGGCGCGTCCTGTCGCTGCTCCACCGTGCCGAACGATCCGCGGCGGAACCGGAAAAACGCCCAGACGGCAGCCATGCCGGTCAATACGATGGAAACGGAAAAGACCAGGGTCGAATCGGTATAGACGTAGTTCAGGCCGATACCGATCAGGTTGCTCACCACGTGCATGAGCACGGGCACGAAAAATGTCCCGCTCTTTTGATAAGCGTAGACGATGAGCCATCCAAGGACAAAGGCGTATATACCCTGCAGCAGGCTGCCGTGGTACAGGCCGAATATGACGCTGGAAAATATCGCGGCTTTGGCCGGATCGGTCATATCCTGCAGCCTGTGATAGATCAGCCCCCGGAAGATCAGTTCTTCCACCACCGGCATGGCAATGCCGATACACAAGATCCTCAGCCAGAGGCTCTCGGTCATGATCTCGGCCACCGCGCTCTGATAATCGCTGGCGTACCGGAAGATCATCAACGCGTTCAGGAAAAGATTGACCGATAACGTCACGCCGGCGGACAGGATGACGGCGTAAACATATTTCGCGTACCGCCCGTCGGGTGAAGCGTGGAAGATCTTTCGCCGCCTCTTTTTCTCTTTCATATACATCCGGATCAAAAACGGAAGGGAAAGGACGGCCGCCGCCAGCGTAAGCTGCAGATACCGGTCCATCAGCATATCATAAGCGCCCTGGATGAACGCCTGGGCGCCTTCCGCCGTTGTCAGCGCCGAAGACAGATCGTAACCGGACACATAGACATAAGTAGCCGCGATGGAGACCAGATAGTCCACGGCGAAAAACAGGAGCAATGGAGAAACGATCCTCCAGACACGTTTTAAATAGGACACATTCATTCCTCTTTTCGTCTATTCTTGATAAAATGAAAAAAGATACTGAAACGCTCAGCATCTTTTTCATGAGCCTGCCTGTAAGCCGAGTTATGTTGAAAATGGTCATCTGTCTCGACCTTCTGTCACCAGAAGGCTCCAGCAACCTACCCTAAGACACGACGGGCCGCCGTATCGTCTTATATGCGGTCTTGCTTCGGATGGGGTTTACATGGCCTTTCCTGTTACCAGGAAAGCGGTGGGCTCTTACCCCGCCTTTCCACCCTTACCGGCCGGGCCGGCGGTTTATTTCTGTTGCACTTTCCTTGGAGTCGCCTCCACCGGACGTTATCCGGCATCCTGCCCTGTGAAGCTCGGACTTTCCTCACCTGAAACCTTTCGGCGTAAACAGGCGCGACCATTCGACAGACTCGGTCTTATCCTAGCATACTTTACCCTGTTTGTAAAGTTACACGTTAAAATAGCTGCCGCCGATAAAATCCCTCAGGATGGAATATTTCGGAAGGTTTTCGCTGGTCAATCCCACGAAA
>CALWEE010000244.1 GCA_944376975.1 uncultured Lachnospiraceae bacterium | reverse complement strand
AAAAGAATATGGCTGTCATGTCATACGGTCCGACGATGTGGCAAAGGATCTTTGCCGGAAAGGAAACGCCGCCTATATCCAGGTCGTCCAGGCGTTTGGGCAAAAGATACTGGACGCGGAAGGGGAGATCGACCGGAAACGGCTGGCGGCTGAAGTTTTTCAGGACGCGGATAAAATGGAACAGTTAAACGCCTGCGTCCATCCGGAAGTCTACCTGTGGCTCAGGGAAACGATCCTCCATCTGAAAGCGCAAGGAAAGATCCAGGTCGCCGTCGTGGAAGCGGCGCTTGAAAAGGAACTGGAAGAAGCGGGCGTATGCGACGCGATCTGGTATGTGCACGCTTCGGAACCGGTACGCCGAAAACGGCTGAAAGCGTCCCGGGGCTACACGGACGAAAAGATCGACGCCATGTTCGCCTCCCAGATGAGCGAGGCGGATTTCAGGAAAGCCTGTTCCGTCGTGATCGACAATAACGGCAGCCTTGAGGACGTCCAGCGGCAGCTGGCCGGATTGTTCGGCGCGTTTTAACCTGATTTTCATGAAAAAATGGTTTAAAAACATCTCCGTGAGCCGTCCCGGTGGGGAAAAATTACAAAAATATTGATTATTTTTTACAAAAATCGACGGTTTTTTTATGGATTTTAACGAAATGTGGCGAAGCCGTTCCCAAAAAAGTGGGGAAAACAGACACAAAAACCAATCATATGGTATAAAAAAGTTCGTATTATCCCAAATATTGTGGAAAACCCTCAAATTTGACAATACAGGGCACTTTTGCTAAAATATCTTTTGTAATAACTCTGAAATATATTGCTTTTCCGTTCATATTTTATCGGATAAAGCGATGGACAAAAGAGGTGAACATATGGGTAGACATTTTACAAAAGCTGCCCTGTGTCTGACGTGTGTCTGCTGCTTGATTTTCGCTGCTCTGAGCGGGAATCAGGTTTCCGGCGTAGATCGGGTATACGCCGCTGAAGCGAAACCAGAAGCAGCCGCGAGCGCGGAACAGGCACGGACAGCCCAAAAGGATGGACAGCTTGTTACGGCTGCTCAGCCTGACATCTCAATGAGCGCAATGGATGTATTAGGGAATCTGGTGAACGAAGAACGTCTTTTTTACGCCGGCGAATTTAAAGGCCGTTTCGTGGTCGATGTGGAGCCTTATCTGGAGATCCGCGAGACCGGAGATGATTCTTCGGAAGTTCTCGGAAAACTCTATCCGGCTTCCTGGGGTGAAGTTGTCGAATGGGGACGGGAATGGACAAAGATCTCATCCGGTACAGTGACCGGATACATACCGACGGAAGAACTCAGCATGGGTTACGACGCGGAACAGCTGGCGCGGGAAGTCGGCGACCGGATCGTAACGGTCAATGTGGAGTCACTGTATATCCGCAGCGAAGCGGACCAGAGCAGTGATGTGGTATCTTCCGCCATCCAGAACGAAGAATTTTACGTGGCGAGCACGGAGGAAGAAACCAGTGACGCGACGGCAGCGGAAGCTGAAGAAGAAACCGCCGCGGACCCGGAAGTTGCCGAAAACGATCCTGTCCCGGAAAACGACTGGGTATGTATACAGTACGACGCTTCCGATGAATCCGTAAAAGGATATGTGGCCAGTCAGTACGTGACCGAACGTATCGAACTGGATGAAGCGATCTCCATCGAGGAAGAGGAGGCGGCCATAGCCGCGGCGGAAGCTGAAAAGGCAGCTGCGGAAGCAGCGGAAACCGAAGCGGCGGAGGCCGAAGAAGAAGCATACGTTGAAGACAGCGTGTCTGACGGATCGTCCCAGGAAAGTCAGTCCGACAGTTCTTCCGGCGGCTCGCAGCAGACGACCAACGAGTCGCCTGTATATGCCACCAGCGATGAAACCTATCTGCTGGCCTGCATGGTCTATGTGGAATCCGGCGCGGAGTCCTATGAAGGACAGCTGGCGGTCGCCAACGTGATCATGAACCGGGTAAGAAGCCCCTTATTCCCGAATACCATAACGGAAGTCATCTACCAGCCGGGACAGTTCCCCGGCGCCCATAACGGCGTGCTGGATGGCGTATTGGCCAGCGGGCCAAGTGATTCCTGCATGACAGCGGCTCAGGAAGCGCTGGCAGGCGTGAACAACATTGGTGATTTCCTTTACTTTAACGGTTGGGTCGATACATCGTCCGTAGGTTCTTACCTGACGATCGGAAACCAGACCTTCTACAATTATTGATCATTGGATGTGAAAAGGAGTTGTTGAAAGACAACTCCTTTTTTGTTATAATGCCATTGAATATACAGAAGAAGATCTGGCAGGAGATGAATATAAGATGAAATTTGGCACCATTGCCAGCGGCAGCAGCGGCAACTGCCTTTACGCCGGCACACGGACCACCCATCTGCTTATAGACGCGGGCATTAGCTGCAAGCGTATCTGCGAGGGGCTGTCCACATATGACGTGTCGGGGAGCGATATCGCCGGGATCCTCATCACCCATGAGCATTCCGACCACATATCCGGTTTGGGCGTCCTTGCCCGCAAACTGAAAGTACCGATCTACGCGACACAGGCGACACTGGAAGCGATAATGGGATCAAAATATATGGGAAAGATCGATGAAAGCCTGCTTCGTCCGGTAAAACCCGGGGAAGCTTTTTATGTGGGCGATATAAAGGTCAATGCTTTTTCCATACCCCATGACGCCGCCGATCCGGTGAGCTATACGCTGGAAAGTGAGAGCACGAAACTGGGAATGGTCACGGACTTGGGCTATTTC
>CALWEE010000243.1 GCA_944376975.1 uncultured Lachnospiraceae bacterium | reverse complement strand
CCCCATACCATATCAGAATTCTGCCTAATAACAGCATACTCCATATCCCTGTTCTTTGTCAATATGTTACAAAAAACATTATCGTTTTTTTCGCAAACTAACAATTCTCATTTAAATATTCCTGAGAGGCTTTGGCGGTTTTTACCAGATACCCCATTGCCTCCACAGGATAGGCGCCGACCGCGGTCTCCCCTGTGAGCATAAGGGAGGAGGCGCCCTGGGCCACTGCCCGGAAGATATCGGAGACTTCCGCCCGCGTGGGGATCGGACGGCGTTCCATGGAATCCAGCATCTGGGTAACGATCATAAAAGGCACGCCGGCGTCTTTGCATATCCTGCCGATGTTCTCCTGGGCCGCGGGCAGCTCCCACAAAGGCATGGCGTTGCCCAGGTCGCCCCGGGCGATGACCACCTCGTCCACATCCTGTACCAGGCCGGCCAGGCTTTCCATGCCCTGACGGTTCTCGATCTTGGCAAACACTTTGACATGCCCCAGCCCTTTTTGCTTTAATACATGTCTCAGTTCCATCACATCTTCCCGGCTGCGGACAAAGGGGAGCATGACGCCGGTAACGCCGCAGGACGCGGCTTCCGACAGATTGGCCTTATCGGTTTCCGTCAGCGTGGGCATAGGTATGCTGCCCTCGGGCAAAGCGATGCTTTTCCTGGGCGACAGCTTTCCGCCCTGTTCCACATGGCCTAAGATCTGGCCCTGTCCTCTGCTCAGTACCCTTACCCGGATCTTTCCATCGTCAAGGAGCAGTTCCATGCCGGGCGCGGCGGCCTCGATGAGACGGAGGGGCACCGGGATGCCCCGAAAGCCGAATATGACGCTGCTGTCCGCGCGAAGGGTTTTGACCCCGACGAAATCACCCACCCGAAGCTCCGGTCCCTGAAGGTCGATCAAAAGCTTTCCGGTCCGGCCGGCCCGCAAGGCGGCGTTTCTCGCCAGGCAGATCGTGTTCCTGTTTTCTTTAAGCGTACCATGGGACAGATTCAGGCGGACGCCTGTCATCCCTTCCCTATACATACCGTCCAGGATGTGGCTTTTTACGCATCCCGGCCCCAATGTTCCGTAAAAATCCATGTTTTCACCTATTTCTCCAAAAAACGGCACAGCTCGTCATAACGTTTCATCATGGTTATATATCCATGTCTGTAAAAGCCCATGATCTTTTCGTGATCCTGCTCCACCCTGGAAACGACCGGGACTTCCGGCCTGAGCACGAATGCCCGGCCTTCTTCTTCCAGGCGGTCTACCCATTCCACCTGGGTATTGTACACTTTATAGCGCCGGCACATGGCTTTCGCCAATTCGGGATATTTCCTCAGGTAAAGCTGCCAGAGCCGTTCCGACCTGGGATTCGGCTTTTTCCGGTATTCCTTTGGGCGGGTCAGGATGACGATCAGCTTATCGCACCCTTTTTCCACGGCCCGCTTCACCGGTATGGAATCGGCCACGCCGCCATCCACGTACAATTCCCCGTCCACAAGGACCATGGGCGTTACGATGGGCATGCTGCTGGAGGCGCGGCACAGTTCCATGAGCCGGGTCTTGTCTTTGGCTTCCGACTTGTATTCGGCTTTTCCGGTCCGGCAGTTGGTCACCACAAATTCACATTCCATATCCGATGAAAAATACGTATCAAAATCAAAGGGATAGATCTCTCTCGGATATCTGTCAAAGACCATATCCATGTCGAAGATACTGTGTTTTTTCAGGATTGCTCCCGGCGTCATATACCGGCTTTCCTTTTCCGGCATAAAACACTGGAGTGTCCTGCCAAACTGTCTGGAAACAAAATCCACGGCATTGCAGCTCCCCGCCGAAACACCGACCGTATAATCCACCGTTACGTCTTTTTCCAGAAGATAATCCAGCGCCCCGGCCGTATAAACGCCCCGGACCGCCCCGCCTTCCAGTACTAATCCGCTCTTCACTTTATATCCACCTCTAAACGAAATACCCCGCAGCAAGCTGCAGGGTATTATTTTTTTCATATCAACACGGCAAATGATCAGACTCTGGACAGATATTCGCCTGTACGCGTATCGATCTTGATCTTGTCGCCGATCTCAACGAACAACGGTACGTAAACAAGCGCGCCGGTCTCAACCGTGGCCGGTTTGGTAGCGCCTGTCGATGTATCGCCTTTGAAGCCCGGTTCGGTTTCGGTGATCTCAAGTTCAACGAACAGAGGCGGCTCGATGGCGAATACTTCGCCGTTATGGGACAGGATCTTCACCATGTCGTTCTCTTTCACGAATTTGAGCGTGTCACCGATCTGATCCTGGTTCAGCGCGATCTGATCGAAGGTTTCCACGTCCATGAAATAATACAGGTCTCCGTCGCTGTACAGATACTGCATGTCTTTTCTGTCAATATGGGCCGGCGGGCACTTCTCAGTGGGACGGAAAGTTTTCTCCACAACGCCGCCGCTCTTTATATTTTTCAACTTCGTACGTACGAAAGCCGCTCCTTTACCCGGTTTTACATGCTGAAATTCGATAACCTGATAAATATTTCCTTCGTACTCGATCGTCAGGCCGTTCCTGAAATCTCCTGCTGATATCATAATCTCGAATCCTCCTTCAATGTTTTCAACACTCGCTCCATCTTAGTATAAAGAATATACGCCGATTTTTCAACTCTTTTTTTGTCTCGCCCGCCGCTTTTTGTAGAAATGGAGCACCAGTCTTTCAACGGGACGCTTTATGATCACCTGCGGCACTTCCCGGCGATCCACCGGCCGCACAAGGATGCTGTACATACCTGACCGC
>CALWEE010000242.1 GCA_944376975.1 uncultured Lachnospiraceae bacterium | reverse complement strand
AAAGATGTGAAGGGCCATGTCCGTTATGAAGACGTGAGTTTCTGTTATCATACAGGCGAGCAGGTGCTCAGCCATGTGAGTTTCGATATACCGGAAGGCCGTTCGGTCGCTTTGGTCGGCCCGTCAGGCGGCGGGAAAACGACGATCTGCTCTTTGCTTCCCCGGTTTTATGACGTGACCGGCGGGCGGATCACCATCGACGGCAAGGATATCAACCAACTGACGCTGAAAAGCCTGAGAGAGGCCATCGGCATTGTCCAGCAGGACGTCTACCTTTTCGGAGGGACGATCCGGGACAATATCGCCTACGGAAAGCCCGGGGCGTCCATGGATCAGATCCGGGAAGCGGCCAGGCAGGCCAATATCGACGCGTTTATCGAAAGCCTGCCCGATGGTTACGATACGTTTGTGGGCGAGCGGGGGACCCGGTTGTCCGGCGGGCAGAAGCAGCGTATTTCCATTGCCCGGGTATTTCTTAAAAATCCGCCCATCCTCATATTGGATGAGGCGACCAGCGCCCTGGACAATGAAAGCGAACGGCATATCCAGGAAAGCCTGGAAAAACTGGCCAGGAACCGGACGACGATCACCATTGCCCACCGGCTTTCCACCATAAGGTTCGCCGATGAGATCATCGTCATTGACGGTGAAGGCATTGAAGAAAGAGGAACACACGAACAACTGATGAAGCGAAACGGCCTTTACGCCGATTATTACCGCATGCAGTTTGAAGGGCTGGAAGCGGGAGGCGGCCATGGTCGGAGAGAAAAAGAGGGAACAACGATATGACATTAAAAGATCTGGAAATAGGAAAAAGCGCTTCGATCCTGTCGGTAGGCGGTGAAGGCGCCCTCCGTCAGCATTTTCTGGATATGGGGCTGATCCCGGGAGCGGAAGTGACGCTGGTCAAGCTGGCGCCCATGGGCGACCCGGCGGAACTGCGCGTCCATGGATATGAGCTGACGCTGCGGCTGGACGACGCGGCGAAGATCGAAATAGGCGAAGTAAAGAAAGCGGAAGACATGGACGAACGGTGGCGGAAAAAGCCCCGTATCCCCCATCCGGGACTGGGTGAAGGGGGAAAATACCACACGAAGGAAGATGAGCATCCCCTTCCGGAGGGCACGACGATCACTTTTGCCCTGGCGGGCAACCAAAACTGCGGCAAGACGACCCTGTTCAACCGGATCACCGGTTCCAATCAGCACGTGGGCAATTTCCCCGGCGTGACGGTGGACCGGAAAGACGGACAGATAAAGGGTTACCCGGATACGCTGATCACCGACCTGCCCGGCATCTATTCCATGTCTCCCTACAGCAGCGAGGAGATCGTCACCCGGGAATTTATCCTGAATGAGAAACCGAAGGGCATCATCAATATCGTGGACGCGACCAATATCGAGCGAAATCTTTATCTGACCATGCAGCTGATGGAACTGAACATCCCCATGGTCGTGGCCCTGAACATGATGGACGAAGTGCGGGAAAACGGCGGCTCCATCCGGATCAATGAAATGGAGCAGATGCTCGGCGTTCCGGTGGTGCCCATCTCCGCGGCTAAAAATGAAGGTATCGAGGAACTGATCAGCCACGCGGTCCATGTGGCGAAATATCAGGAAAGGCCGGGACGGATCGATTTCTGCAGCCCGGACGATAACGGAAGCGCTGTCCACCGGTGCGTCCACGGCATCATGCACCTGATCGAGGACCACGCGGAACGGGCCGGTATCCCGCTGCGCTTCGCCGCGTCCAAAGTGGCGGAAGGTGATAAGGTCCTTTTAGATGCCCTGGCTCTTGATGAAAACGAAAAAGAGATGCTGGAACATATCATCTGCCAGATGGAAGAAGAACGGGGACTGGATCGGGCGGCCGCCATGGCGGATATGCGGTTTAAGTTCATATAGCGGGTGTGCGAAGAAACCGTCGTTAAGCCGAAGGAAAGCCGGGAGCACGTAAGAAGCCGGAAGATCGACCAGATCCTCACCGGCAAATACACCGCCATACCGGCCTTTATCGGCATCATGGGGATGGTGTTCTGGCTCACGTTCAATGTGATCGGCGCGTGGCTGTCCGAGATACTGGACATGGGTATCACGGCGCTGACCGATGTCGTGGACCGTCTCCTTGAGGCGGGCCACGTGAACGCGGCGCTCCATTCCCTCGTGATCGACGGTATCTTCAACGGCGTGGGAAGCGTGCTGAGTTTCCTTCCCATCATCGTCACGTTGTTTTTCTTCCTTTCCATGCTGGAAGACAGCGGATATATGGCGCGGGTCGCGTTTGTCATGGACCGGCTGCTCCGGAAGATCGGTCTTTCCGGAAGGAGCATCGTACCCATGCTCATCGGCTTCGGCTGCACCGTTCCCGGTGTTATGGCCAGCCGGACCCTTTCTTCCGAACGGGACAGGAAGATGACCATACTGCTCACGCCTTTTATGAGCTGTTCGGCCAAACTGCCCATATACGCCTTTTTTACGGCCGCCTTTTTCCCGAAGAACGGGGCGCTTGTCATGGTCGGCCTGTATTTTGTCGGCATCGCCGTGGGCATCCTGATGGCCCTTCTGTTGAAAGGCAGCCTTTTTAAAGGCGAGCCGGTGCCGTTCGTCATGGAACTGCCCAACTACCGGATGCCCGGCGCGAAAAACGTGGCGCTCCTGCTCTGGGAAAAGGCGAAAGACTTTTTGCAGCGGGCCTTTACCGTTATTTTCGTGGCCACCATCGTCATCTGGTTTTTGCAGAATTTCGATATGCAGCTGAATATGGTGACCGATTCTCAGACAAGTATTTTAGCGTCGGTGGCCGGCATCATCGCGCCCCTGTTCGTTCCTTTGGGATT
>CALWEE010000241.1 GCA_944376975.1 uncultured Lachnospiraceae bacterium | reverse complement strand
GCTCTTGTCAACAGCTTTTTTTGACCTTCCATCTGGTATGGTCAAACGGAGAAGGAGGGATTTGAACCCTCGCGCCGGTTGCCCGACCTACACCCTTAGCAGGGGCGCCTCTTCGGCCACTTGAGTACTTCTCCGAACTGTTAAAATCTGTTCAATTTTACAGCGCACTTTGAGTGCATGACTAATTATATAGAAATTAGACTGTTTTGTCAACGCTTTTCTTTAATTCCATTTTAATAAAATTTTACATACAATATGTTGATTTTTATCCTGTTTTTTCCTTATATATAGTATGCTTTTTTCATCAGATCTGGCGGTATTTTTCCACGGCTGTTTTGTACAGATCGTTCCCCTCCGAGTCGATGACGACCACCGCCGGAAAATCTTCCACGTGAAGTTTCCTAATCGCCTCTGTACCCAGATCGTCATAGGCGATCACTTCCGATGACGTGATCGCTTTGGAGAGGAGGGCACCCGCGCCTCCCACCGCCGCGAAATATACCGCGCCGTTTTTCACGATGGCGTCTTTCACATCATCGCTCCGCTTTCCCTTTCCGATCATGCCTTTCAGCCCCCGATCCAGGAGCATGGGCGTATATTTATCCATACGGCTGCTGGTCGTCGGGCCGGCGGAACCTATGGGCCGACCTTCCCTGGCCGGCGAAGGACCCATATAGTAGATCACATTGTTTTTAAAGTCTATGGGGATCGACCCGTTTCCGGAAAGGATCGTCTCGTAGATCCGTTTATGGGCCGCGTCTCTTGCTGTATAGATCGTTCCAGTTATATAGACGTAATCGCCCGCTTTCAGTGTCCGGATCTCTGAAGGATCCAGGGGCGCCTGTATATGTTTTTCCATGATCCGCTCCCTCCTTACAGTTCTTTTGTCACATGCCGGTTCACATGGCAGCATATGTTGACGGCGACAGGCAGTCCGGCGATATGCGTCGGATAAGTTTCTATATTGACCGCCAGCGCGGTGACCGTTCCGCCCAGACCTCCGGGACCGATGCCAAGCCGGTTGATCTGTTCCAGCATATCTTTTTCCAGTTCAGCCACATAAGGAACCGTTGACGGCACGCCGATCTCGCGGGTAAGGGCATGTTTCGCCATGACCGCGCATTTTTCAAAATCGCCTCCGATGCCGACGCCGACCACGATGGGCGGGCACGCGTTGGGTCCTGCGGCTTTAACCGTCTCCAGTATAGCCTTCTTCACGCCTTCTATGCCGTCCGCCGGTTTCAACATGGATATCCGGCTCATATTTTCACTTCCAAAGCCTTTCGGCGCCAACGTTATCTTCAACCGGTCGCCTGGAACGATGGCATAATGGATGACTGCCGGCGTATTATCTTTCGTGTTTTCCCTGTATATGGGATCTTTTACGATGGATTTCCTGAGATAACCGTCTTTGTATCCCTGGCGCACGCCTTCATTGACCGCGTCTTCAAAGCTTCCGCCTGTAATATGGACATCCTGACCGATCTCCACGAAAAACACGGCCATGCCCGTATCCTGGCAGACAGGGATCATTTCTTCCTCCGCGATATGGAGATTTTCCTTTAACTGCTCCAATACCTGTCTTCCCACAGCGGATCTTTCTGTTTCAGCCGCTTCGGACAGCGCTTTTTTCATATCATCCGACAGAAAATGCGCCGCGCGTATACACATATCCCTGACCACTTCCGTGATCGTCCGGCAATCTATTTCTTTCATATCCATTCCCTTTCTGTCTCGGTTTATGATCTTTATTATAATGAGGGCGGAGATGAACTTCAAGTACATGTTTTGGAGCAAAAAAATTTCTGTCCTTAAAAGCCTTGGATTTCCAAGTGAAGCGTTGCTATAATAGGATCAGTACATATACAAGGGGATGATAACGTGGATGAGTTTCGCGTTCATTTTAAAAACTATAGGGTCACTTTTAAAGCGCTGGTCAAATGGCTGGTCATTTCTGTCCTGATCGGATCGTGTACCGGTCTGATCGCCGTGCTTTTTTACTACGGCATGGATCTTGTCACGTCATTAAGGCTTGGGCATCCGTGGCTCATATTTTTTCTTCCCGTCGGCGGTCTTGTCATCGTATGCCTGTACCGTTTTCTGGACGACCGGTATAAGATCGGAACGACCCTGGTCCTTTCTGCCATCCACGATGAAGATGAAGTTCCGCTCCTTATAACGCCTTTGATCATCCTTTCCACGTGGATCACCCATCTTTTCGGAGGATCCGCGGGACGCGAAGGCGCGGCCCTTCAGATCGGCGGAAGCCTGGGCGATACATTGGCCCACTGGCTCCATATGCGGGACGCGGACCGGCGCATCTTTATCATGTGCGGCATGGCGGCGGCTTTTTCCGCCCTGTTCGGCACGCCTATGGCGGCCGCGGTCTTTGCCATTGAAGTCGTTTCCGTGGGCATGATGCACTATTACGCCCTTTTTCCCTGCGTCATCGCCTCCGTGACAGCCCGTGAGATCGCCATCCTTTTCGGAGCGTTCGCCGAACAGTTCACCGTCACGTCGATCCCTGAGTTTAACCTTTATCACGGACTGCGCATCATCATCCTTGCCGTACTCTGTACGGAAGTGGGCGTATTGTTCTGCATCATCCTGCATAAATCGGAAAAAGCTTTTAAAACGTATTTTAAAAATGACTTTGTCCGCATCGTTTCCGGCGCCTTGATGATCCTTCTGCTCTCGCTCATCTTCCGGTCCGGAGATTACAACGGTACCGGCATGAACGTGATCGAACGGTGCTTTTCCGGCGGGAACGTGGCGCCTTTCGCTTTTGTCCTGAAGATCCTGTATTACCTGCTCGGTCAACTCATCAATAAAATAGCTGTAAGTGGTATCTTCGCTTT
>CALWEE010000240.1 GCA_944376975.1 uncultured Lachnospiraceae bacterium | reverse complement strand
TCTTAATCTCCTTTCGGACTTTCCATCTGATTGATCCGGCTCGCCAGATAACCGGCGCCGAAACCGTTGTCTATATTGACCACGCTGCACCCGGAGGCGCAGGAATTGAGCATGGACAAAAGCGCGGACAATCCGCCGAAGCTGGCCCCGTAGCCCACGCTTGTCGGGACCGCCACCACCGGACAGTCTACCAGTCCGCCGACCACCGACGCCAGCGCACCTTCCATGCCGGCGACCGCCACCACGCACCGGGCGCTCATGAGCACATCCATATTGGACAACAGCCGGTGAAGCCCCGCGACGCCCACGTCATACAGCCGGGTCACCTTATTGCCCATCATCTCCGCCGTCAAAGCCGCTTCCTCCGCCACCGGCATGTCGCTGGTGCCTCCGGTGGCCACCACGATATTCCCGATCCGTTCATGTTCGGCCGGGTAGGCCACCGCCAGCCTGGGGATGGGATAGTGATCCAACGGCACCTGCTCTTTTACCCAGGCCGCCGCTTCTTCCCCGATACGGGTGATCAGTACGTTGCGGCAGCCCCGTTCGCCCATGGTCCGGGCGATCCCGGCGATCTGCTCCGGCGTCTTTCCGGCTCCGTATATCACCTCGGCCGCGCCCTGCCGGATGCTCCGGTGAAAATCCACCTTGGCGTAACCCAGATCTTCAAAGGGGGCTTCTTTCAACTCCAGCAGCGCTTTTTCCGGCGCCATCTCGCCCGCCGCCACCTGGCGGAGCAGCCGGAGGATATCGTATTTATTATCCATGATCTTCCCTCCTAAACCGATGCCTTACGGCACTCCATATCCATCAGCACCGCCGGGAACAGGGGCTTTAAAAGCGCCAGCGCCTCTTCCCGTTTCTCCATGAGCAGGACAGCCTGTCCTTCTGTCACCTGGATCCGGGCCGCCCCGTGATACAGACGGATCCGAAAATCTGAAAAGCCGAGACGGGAAAGACCGGCTTCCGCCTGCTCGATACGGATCAGGTCGTCTTTCCCGATCATCGTCCCCGTCGGGATACGGGTGGCCAGACAGGCGTAGGCCGGTTTATCCCATGTAAACAGGCCGGCTTCTTTTGAACGCCTCCGCACTTCTTCTTTTGTCAGGCCGCACAACCGGAGCGGCGAAACGACTTTCAGTTCGCTAAGCGCCGTCATTCCCGGCCGGTCGCCCGCGTCATCCGACGCGTTGGTCCCGTCCATAAGCACGCTGTATCCGTCTTTTCTGGCCGCCTCCCACATTGCCATAAACAGCTTTTGCTTGCAAAAGTAACAGCGCCTCGGCCCGTTGGCTTTTACCTCCGGGTAATCCAACACGTCCAGGTCGATCACCGTCAGCGGGATCTTCAGCTCCCCCGCCAGCCGTTTCGCGTCTTCCCATTCAAATTCCGGCTGAAAAGCCGTCCTCACATAATACGCGTGCACCTGGCAGCCGTACTGCCTGGCCGCCCACAAAAGAAAAGCGGAGTCCGCTCCCCCGGAAAAAGCCGCCGCGACCCGGGTATTCGCCTCAAAAAACTGTTCCAGTGTCATCTGATCCTTCCTCCCTTTTTCTGATCCCTTTTAACACTTTGATACATAAAAAGAAGGTACCGCCTTCTTCTGAAAGCAGATACCTTCCTGATATCCTGATCATAAACCGACGCGCGCCCGTTCGCTCCGCCTGCTCCTGCAGGTCCTGCCGGCTTCCTGCCGGCTTCTTTTCAAACGCGCACCTTATATATTTTCCTTTAATACAGTTTATTAAAAAAATAACTTCCTGTCAACCCTTTCTCCGATCGGGCAGGTTTTTCAGATATTCGGCCATCTCTTTAAAACTACCACGGGCCGTTAAAACCTTATCGGCGCCGCCGATCAGGCAATCGGTCACCAGATAGGTCCAAAGCCCCGCCATTTTCGCGCCCCGGATATCTTCTTCCACGTCATTGCCGATCATCAGCGCGTTCTCCGGACGCACATCCCATTTGTCCAGGATGGCCCGGTAATAATCCGGGTTGGGTTTGCAAAAGCGCATATTGGAATAACAGGTGATATCGTCGAATAACTCCGGCGCGATCCCCGCCCATTTAAGCCGGGTCCATATGGCTTCAATGGGGAATTGGGGCGTGGTCGCCAAGATCACCCGGTCCGCCTTCCGCTTTGCCAGTTTCACAGTGCTTTCCGCCATGGGCTGAAAACCGGTCGCCGTCTTCGCCCGATCGAACTCATGGGTATAAAAAGATATAAATTCCGGCGCCAGATCTCTGACTCCGCCGCCCAGCTCGCCGGCGAAAATATCCCAGAAAGCCTCTTCGTTGGTCCGGCTTCCGTCATTGCGCGTCATGCCTTCCGCCCCTTTCCAAAGGGCCGCGATCACCGGCCTCGGTTCAAACCCCATGGGGGCCACCTTTAACGCCAGCAATTTCATATACGTCTCGATAAACACCTGGTTATCCATGGGCAAAAGCGTCCCGTCCAGGTCAAAAAGAATGGCTGTCTCCGCCATGTTCCCACCTCCATCATTTCCGGTATCTATTCCGATAAAAGTTTTTTTCTTCCTTCTTCTATCCGCGCCCCCGCTTCCCGGTAAAAATCACCGTCAAAAGGAAGGATATAAAACTGGCGCAGGATGTACATGTTCAGCGTCCGGATCAGCGTCTCATCGGTCAACGCCGTCATGGCGTTTTGTATATCTTCCAGAAAATAATGCCATTCCCGGATAAAGTCTTCATAACGGTCCAGGTCGTCCATATCCAGAAGACGGCGGACTTTGATCTTGGCCCGACGCTCCTTGCGGCATTCGCCGGTCTGAAGGAAATAGGAAAACGTCCGGTCTTCATACAGCCGCCCCATGGGAAACAGACGGCATACGCCCGGCC
>CALWEE010000239.1 GCA_944376975.1 uncultured Lachnospiraceae bacterium | reverse complement strand
CCTACACGACGCTCTTCCGATCTTCGCTGGTTGATAAACCCTCTGCCGAGGGGATAACCGTCAAAATCCCTTACAAGGACGATATCTCCGTTGGTGTAATGCCCCATGACCGTCTCGATCTCATTGTCAAATATCCATGATCCGCCTGACTTGAGCAGACGGCCTTCTCCTTTTTTTAATGTCGCCACAGCGTAACCCATCTGTCCGGCCCTCTTCCTTCACGTTTTTTTCTACTTTACCATCGCTCCCTGCGACAATCAAGATTTTTCCGTCATTCCGGTATAATTTGTCCTGTTTCCGTCATAATATATCTATGAAGAAAAATTTTATTCTTTGTGGTCTGGCGGGTTGGTGTATGGAAGTACTGTGGACCGGACTGGGATCCATAGTGTCACGTGACCCCAAGCTGACCTGCCGGACTTCTGTGTGGATGTTCCCCATTTACGGTCTGGCCGCGCTGCTTACTCCCGTCTGTCGGCGGCTTCATGGCAAAAATATACTGTATCGAGGTGGATTTTATACCTTCTGCATCTTTGCCACGGAATATGCCACGGGCACGATCCTGAAAAAGGGAGGCCGCTGCCCATGGGATTACAGCAGTCAGCCGGCCAACATCCGCGGCGTGATCAATCTGTGCTATACGCCTCTGTGGTTCTGCGCGGGCCTGTTTTATGAACATCTCCTGACGAAAGAGCGCTGACTGATGGTCATTTTATAATTCCCCTTGCGCGATCCGTCCTTTCCATTTACAATAGTATATCGTACAAATGGAAAGGATCTGATCAAATGGACCGCGTCGGACATACTGTCCTTCTTATATTGACCGCTTTCATATGGGGAACGGCGTTTGTTGCCCAAAGCGTAGGGCTGGATTACATCGGACCGTTCACCTTGAACGGTCTGCGTTTTTTCATCGGCGGGCTCTTTCTGCTCCCTTTTATCCCCCTGCTGGATCGGTTCAAACAAGATGACACCGAAAGCGCCCCTCCCAAAAACCAAAGAGATCTTTTTGCCGGCGGTATATGCTGCGGCATTGCCCTGGCCATAGCCAGCACCCTCCAGCAGTTGGGCATCCAATATACCGCTGTCGGAAAAGCCGGGTTCATCACGGCGCTTTATATCGTCATCGTGCCTTTGCTGGGCCTGCTTTTAGGCCGCCGCGTCCGCCTCCTTATCGGCGTGAGCGTCCTGCTTTCTCTGGCCGGGCTGTATTTCCTCTGCATGAAAGACCGGCTGGCCTTCGGCCTGGGCGATGGGCTCGTCCTTTTATCCGCCTTTTTCTTTTCGGTACATATCCTGGTCATCGACTTTTTTTCGACCCGCGCGAACGGCGTGCGCATGTCCTGCATCCAGTTTTTCACCGCGGGCGTACTGCTCACAGGCCCCATCCTGATCGTGGAGAAGCCGGACATGGCCGCCATCCTTGACGCCTGGATGCCCCTTCTTTATACCGGCGTCCTCTCCTCCGGCGTGGCCTACACGCTCCAGATCATCGCCCAGAGGGATTACGATCCCACTGTGGCTTCCCTGCTGTTAAGCCTGGAATCGGTGTTCAGCGTCCTGGCCGGCTGGATCGTCCTTGGCCAGTCTTTGTCCCCCCGGGAGATGTTCGGCTGTCTGCTCATGTTCTGCGCGGTCGTGCTGGCCCAGCTTCCACCCGGCAAAAAAATGGTCCATGACAAAAAGCCCCGGAAAAGTCCGTAAGGGCATCTGGATAAAACAGAGCCTCTTAAACAGACTTTCCGGGGCTTTCTCCGGTCCTTCAGATCAGAACGCGCGAAAACGGGCGTATCTTTCCGCCGCGATCCTTTCGCCGTCCATGCCGTCATATTTTCTGAAAAAATCGATCATATCTTTTTTTAAAGCCGCGCAGATCGGCTCCGCGTTTTCCACGAGGGCCGGCGTAGCCTCCGGATAAACTTTTTCCACAACACCCAACTGCTTCAGATCTTCCGACGTCATCTTCATCTTTTCCGCCGCCTCCGGCGCCCGGTGTCCGTCTTTCCAGAGAATGGACGCGAAGCCTTCCGGAGAAAGCACCGAATAAATGGCGTTTTCCAGGCACCACACTTCGTTGCCCACCGCCAGAGCCAGGGCGCCGCCGCTGCCGCCTTCTCCAATGGCGATGGCGAGAATGGGCACGTGAAGTCCGGACATTTCCATCAGATTCCGGGCGATCGCTTCGCCCTGTCCCCGTTCCTCCGCCTCAATGCCGCAGAAGGCGCCGGAGGTATCGACAAAGCAGACCACCGGCCGGCCAAACTTTTCCGCCTGTTTCATGAGCCGAAGGGCTTTCCTGTAGCCTTCCGGATTGGGCATGCCGAAATTGCGCTGCACGTTTTCCTTTATATTCCGGCCTTTCTGCTCGCCGATCACCGTGACGGGACGGCCGCCCAGAAAGGCCAGGCCGCCCACGATGGCCGGATCGTCTTTATAGTTCCGGTCGCCGTGCAGCTCCATAAAATCGTCAAAAATATGTTCAATATAATACAGACTGGTCGGGCGTCCGCTCATGCGGGCCGTCTGAACTCTTTCCCACGCTGTCATATCACGCCTCTCCCTTCTTGTCTGTCCAAGGTCTGTGGGCAAGGATCAGCCGGTAGAGCGTATCCTTCAGATCCTTTCGCTCCACGATCCGATCCACAAAACCGTGTTCCACCATGAAATCCGCCCTCTGGAAACCTTCCGGGAGCTTTTCGCCGATCGTCTGCTCGATCACCCTCTGGCCGGCAAAGCCGATCAGCGTTTCCGGTTCGGTCAGTATCACATCGCCCAGCATGGCGAAGCTGGCGGTCACGCCGCCGGTGGTTGGGTCGGTGATCACGGAAAAATAGGGAAGCCCCGCCTGGCTGTGCCGTTTAAGCGCCGCGGAGGTTTTCGCCATCTGCA
>CALWEE010000238.1 GCA_944376975.1 uncultured Lachnospiraceae bacterium | reverse complement strand
GTGGAAGAAGCGCTGGCGACAAAAGAAGTGGTGATCTGCGAGTGATCTGTCGGGAAACCGGTTTTCCCAGCACGAAGGGCGCGTCGGAAACACAAAAAAAGGAACTGCCGTCGGGCAGTTCCCTGCGGATCGTGATCAGGCGAGCCGGTTATTCCGCGATATAATCGGCAATGGCTTCTTTGACCGCGTCAGCCGCGCTGTCGTCATGGATGCACAGATCTAACGGTTTGGACATGTCCAGACTGAAGATGCCCATGATGGATTTGGCGTCGATAACATAACGGCCGGATACGAGATCGAACTCGGAGTTGAATTTGGAAATGGTATTGACGAAATCTTTGACTTTGTCAATAGAGTCCAGTTTTACCTGTAACTTGTACATAAAATAAACCCTCCTTAGAATAATGAACTTAATTCTATAGTACATTTTTGACAGAAAAATGTCAATAAAGGGCACGGTTTTTTTGAAAATATTAGGAGAAAGATCATGAACCGAGTGGCATTTTATACGTTGGGATGCAAAGTCAATCAATATGAGACAGACGCCATGAGCGAGCTTTTCGCGAAGCGGGGCTATGAGCTGGTGGACTTTCATGAGACGGCGGATATCTACATCATCAATACGTGTACGGTGACCAATATGGCGGACCGAAAGTCCCGTCAGATGATCCATCGGGCGAAAAAAAAGAATCCCCAGGCCGTGATAGCGGCCGTTGGCTGTTATGTCCAGGCGGCGCCAAAGGCCTGCGAGGCCGATCCCATGATCGATCTGACCGTGGGCAATAATCATAAAACCGAGATCGTCGACCGGGTGGAAGCGTATATGGAAAAACATGTAAGATCCAGCCGGGTTGACGATATGACCCGGTGCAGGACCTATGAAGATATGACGATCCATCAGGTTTCCGGCCATACACGGGCCTATATCAAGATCCAGGACGGGTGCGATCAGTTTTGTTCTTACTGTATCATTCCCTTTGCCAGGGGGCGTATCCGCAGCAGGAGCCCGGAAGATATACGCAAAGAAGTGTCCGGCCTCGCGGCAAACGGCTATAAAGAGATCGTCCTGACCGGCATCCATATGTCTTCCTATGGAAAGGATTTCGATCAGCCGCGGGACGCGCTGATCCGGCTGGTGGAAGACCTGGGAAAGATCGACGGGATCGAGCGGATCCGTTTCGGTTCCCTGGAACCGGGTATCGTAGACGAAGCTTTCGTAAAGCGGCTGAAAGCGGTGCCCGCCTTCTGTCCCCATTTTCATCTGTCTTTGCAGAGCGGCTGCGCCGAAACGTTAAAACGCATGAATCGTCATTACACGCCGGAGGAGTATCTGGATAAATGTCGGTTGATACG
Source organism: uncultured Lachnospiraceae bacterium (assembly GCA_944376975.1). Taxonomy (GTDB): domain Bacteria; phylum Bacillota; class Clostridia; order Lachnospirales; family Lachnospiraceae; genus Frisingicoccus. Next base: position 1,564 of record CALWEE010000238.1, on the reverse strand, counting down.
CGGATATTTCGACCGTCCGGCGTTTACGACCGATGTGATCGTCGGTTTCCCCGGAGAGACCGACGAAGAATTTGAGGCGACCGAACGTTTCCTGAAAGAAGCGGCGTTTGCCCGGCTCCATGTGTTCAAGTATTCCATGAGACAGGGGACAAAAGCGGCGGCCATGACCGACCAGATCCCGGAAAACGTAAAAGAGCGAAGAAGCCGCCGGCTGCTTGACCTGTCCGAAAATCTTCTGGCGGACTACCGGCGTCTTTGCGGCGGCAAACGGCTGGAGATCCTCATGGAAGAAAGCGTGGAAACGCCGGAAGGGACGTATTGGATCGGGCATAGTCGGGAATATCTGAAATGTGGGATGAAGCTTTCAAAAGACTGGACAAATCAGGTGGTTTATGGTCAGATTAGCCAAAAAAGCTATGAAGATTTTGTGATTTGTGAAAGAATGGATTGAATTATTGAACATAATATATTAGTATAATATATAAACGTATCGACCCCATAACAGAGCAAAGGAAGTGAGCAGATGGAAGATTTGGCCAACACACAATACTTTAAAGTCAACAACGACACGGACATCGCGGTAAAAGACATACTGGAAGCCGTGTATATCGCGCTGACGGAAAAAGGCTACAATCCGGTCAGCCAGATCGTCGGCTATATCATGTCCGGAGATCCCACGTATGTGACCAGCTATAAGAACGCCCGTTATCTCATCATGAAAGTGGAGCGGGACGAGCTGCTGGAGGAACTGCTGAAGAATTATATCGAAGTGAACCTGAAGTAGGAAGCCATGCGGATCATCGGACTGGATTATGGATCAAAGACAGTGGGAGTGGCCGTGAGCGACGCCCTGGGCGTTACGGCGCAGGCGCTGGAGACCATTCCCAGGAAAAAGGAGAACCAGCTCCGCAAGACATTGGCGCGCATTGAGGAGCTGATCAGAGCGTATGACGTGGAAGCGATCGTGATCGGGTATCCCAGGCATATGAACGGCGATGCCGGAGAGCGGTGCGCCCAGGCCGAAGCGTTCGGAGCCATGCTGGAGCGCCGGACGGAACTTCCTGTTTATTTTCAGGATGAAAGACTGTCTACAGTGTCCGCTGAAAAGCTGCTGATGGACGGCGGCGTGCGGCGGGAAAACCGGAAAGAGCATGTGGACAAGATCGCCGCGGCGATCATCCTTCAGACTTATCTTGAAAGGCAAGACAGAAAGGACGGAGAATAAGCAATGGCGGAAAGCCCTGAGAAAGTCAGTTTTACGCTGACAGACACAGACGAAACAACAGAATTCTACGTTGTCGGTCAGACAAAGATCGGCGACGTTGATTATATACTGGTCACCGATTCCATGGAAGATGGAGCGGAGGCCATGATATTGAAAGAGACCGCGGCCGGGAAGGGTCAGGAAGAATCCATATACGAAGTTGTGGAAGACGATGTGGAATTGGACGCCATATCCCGGGTTTTCGCGGAGATTTTAGATGATATCGATCTGAGATGAAAAGCCTGAAGATCAGGCTGTTTAAGTGTGCGTGTATCAGGAACGGATTTAATGAACATGGCG
>CALWEE010000237.1 GCA_944376975.1 uncultured Lachnospiraceae bacterium | reverse complement strand
TCGATCTACAGAAGTGATACATATCAATTCAGTATCAAACTTTATCGTAAATTGCAATAAGGATCATTCTGGGAAATGAACACGACGTCTCAAAAGTCTCTTACGGCTTTTGAGACGCTTTTGTTTTATTCAGGATCTTATTAAAAGAAAGCATGAACATGGTAAAGGTGGTGCATCCGGCCAGAAGGTCCGCCACCGGTTCAGCCAGGAAAACGGCGAAGACCTTATCCTGGAAGAACAGGGGAAAGACGCAGATCATGGGGATAAGGAGGATGATCTTCCGCAGCAGGGCCAGGAACAGAGAGATCTTAGCCTGGCCGAGAGCGACAAAGGTTCTCTGGCAGCCGGTCTGCACGCCGTTGATAAAGCATCCGGCCATATAGATCCGAAGGGCCCATGAGGCCATGTCTTTTAACTTTGGCGTATTGGAAAACAGGGAGACGAACAAAGTGGGGAACAGCATGTTCAGCGCCCAGTAAAGGCCGGAAAAGGATACAGCGCATAAAAAAAGAAGACGAAAAGCTTTGCGCACCCGATCTGTACGGCCCGCTCCGTAATTGTAGCTGATGATCGGCTGGGCGCCCTGAGTCAGCCCGTTTAAGGGCAGGGACAGGATCTGCATGGAACTGGTCAGGATCGTCATGGAGCCCACTGCCAGATCGCCGCCGTACTTCTGGAGGGAAGCGTTAAAACATATGCTCAACAGACTTTCCGTGCTTTCCATGATAAAAGGCGAGAGGCCGAGAGCCAGTACCGGAAGGACATATCTTTTTTCAAGGCGCATTTCCCGGAGCCGTATGCGAAGAACGGTCTTTTTTTTTGTCAGGAAACGAAGGACCCATATGGAAGACACGCACTGGGAAAGAATGGTGGCCAGGGCCGCGCCCCGCACGCCCATATCGAAAACAAAGATAAAGACCGGATCCAGGACGATATTGATCACCGCGCCGATGACGACGGTGAGCATGCTCGTCCGGGCGAATCCCTGGGTGGAGATAAAGGAATTTAAGCCGAGGGATATCATGACGAACACGGTGCCGAGCACGTAAATGTTCATGTAGTCCAGCGCGTAGGGAAGCGTCTTCGCGCTGGCGCCGAAAAGCAGCAGGAGCTGTCTGCCGGACAAAAGGAAAAGCGCGGTCAGGACGACCGATAAGATGAGCAGGATGGTCACGCAGTTGGAAAGGATGCGTTCGGCGGCTTTGTAATTTTTCTCGCCCATACGTATGGCTGCCTGAGGCGCGCCGCCGGTCCCGATCAGGCTGCAGAAAGCGCTGATCAGCGTGATGATGGGAAAACAGATGCCCACGCCGGTGAGGGCGAGGGTACCGACCTGCGGCATATGGCCGATGTAGATCCGGTCCACCATATTGTAAAGCATGTTGATGATCTGCGCCGTGATGGACGGTATCGCCAGCTCGGCCAGAAGTTTGCCGATGCTCTGCGTTCCCAGCTTGTTTGTCGTACCCTGATCCATGGATAAGGCTTCCTTTCCCTGTAAAATAACATATGTATCATATCACACAAGACGAAGATAAGTAAATACTCCGCGTTGTCAACAAAAATATTCTATGGTATGATTAGGAAATATGAAAGCGGAACTTTATGGATCATTAATCGAATATGGGAAAAGCGGCGTTTACCCGTTCCATATGCCGGGCCACAAACGGCAGTCCGCCCGTTTTTCAATGGCGGATCCGTACAGCTTCGATCTGACAGAGATCGACGGCTTTGACAACCTGCATGAAGCCGGCGGCCTGATCGAAGGGGTACAGGAAAAGGCGCGGCGGCTTTACGAGGCGGAGGAAAGCCACCTGCTCGTCAACGGGAGCACCGGAGGTATCCTGGCGGCTGTCTCGGCGGCGTTCCGGCCAAAAGACCGGGTGCTGGTGGCCAGGAACTGCCATAAAAGCGTCTATCACGCGTTGGAGCTCAACGATCTGCGGCCGGTATACATATGGCCCGACCGGGACGATCGGGATGGTTTTTTCCTGGATATAAAGCCGGAAAGGGTGGCGCGGGCGCTGGAGCGCTGGCCGGATATCAAAGGCATGATCCTCACATCGCCCACCTATGAGGGCGTGGTGTCCGATATCGGAAAGATCGGCAAACAGATCCATGATCATGGCGGTGTATGTATTGTGGACGAAGCCCACGGAGCCCATCTGGGGCTGCATCCCTATTTCCCGGCAAGCGCCGTATCCGGCGGGGCGGACGTGGTCATACAAAGCCTTCATAAGACCATGCCCGCGCTGACCCAGACCGGGCTGCTCCACGTCCGGGGAGATAGGATAGACCGGGTAAGGTTGCGCAGGATGCTGGCAGTCTACCAGACGTCCAGTCCGTCCTATGTTCTTATGGCGTCGGCCGATCAGTGCCTGTCCTGGGCGCTGGATAAGGGTGGGGAGGCGTTTGCTCTGTACGCTGAAAGGCTTGATGGGCTGCGAAAAACGCTCCGGGGACTTTCACATATCCGGCTGTCCGAGATACCCGGCGCGGATCCGTCCAAACTGGTCCTGTCCGCGGAAGAAACCGACATGTCCGGGAAATGTTTTTACGATCGGCTCCGGCTGGCATATGGCCTTCAGATGGAAATGGTCTGCGGAAATTACGTGCTGGCCATGACAAGCCCGGCCGATACGGACGAAGGGTTTGCCCGGCTGATCGTGGCCTTAAAAGCGATCGACGGCGAATGTAAGGCGGTTGGCGCGCAAGGCGGCCGCGCGCCGGAACATGAAGGGTCATTTACCTGCCCGGAACTTACGCCGGGGGAAGCGTCCGGAAAGCCGGCGCGAAAACGGCGGCTATCCGAGGCGGTGGGCTATCTGGCCGGCGACTATATATACCAGTATCCGCCGGGGATCCCTTTGCTGGTCCCGGGCGAAAAGATCGACCGGGCTCTCCGCGGCCGCAGTAAACGGTCCGGGAGCGCCCGGCAGCCGCACTGCCTTTAAGGAGC
>CALWEE010000236.1 GCA_944376975.1 uncultured Lachnospiraceae bacterium | reverse complement strand
GATCATCTCTCCTTTAGCTGTTATTCTTTATCTTGTCTGTACATCATATTCAAAAACAATTCATACATCTGCCGGTGTTTTTTCACCACCACGTCCAGGATGAGGCCGCACACTTCCGCCACCACGCCGGCCGCCGCCAGCGCCGCGCACACGATCAGGGTGGGGAACCGTGGAACAAGCCCCGTCTGGATATATTCCACCAGGACGGGAAGGAAAAAGATCAGGCTGACCAGCCAGAACAGGGCGGCGATCCACGTGAAGAACCGGAGCGGTCTGTAGTTCCGGAAAAGGCCGCCGATGGTCTTTAGCACCTTCAGCCCGTCCTTGACCGTGTTCAGCTTGGACACGCTTCCTTCCGGCCGGTCTCTGTAGGCCACCGGGATCTCTTTCAGCAGGAAATTTTTGTCCAGGGCGTGGATCGTCATCTCCGTCTCGATCTCGAAGCCTTTGGACAGGACCGGAAAGGTCTTGACAAAAAGGCGGCTAAACGCCCTGTAGCCGGTCATGATGTCCCGGACGTCGCTTTCAAAGATCTGGTTGATCAGCCCCCGCACCAGCCGGTTGCCCGTATTGTGGAACCGCCTTTTATTCTCGGTGAAATAAGTGGAAGACAGCCGGTCGCCAATGACCATATCCACATGGTCTTCCAGCACGCTGCGGACCATCTCCCGGGCGTTCTCCGCCGGATAGGTGTCGTCGCCGTCGATCATCAGGTAGCAGTCCGCGTCGATCTCACGGAACATGGTCCGGATCACGTTGCCCTTTCCCTGGCGTTTCTCGTAACGCACGATCGCTCCCGCTTCTTTCGCGATACGATCCGTACCGTCTGTGGAATTGTTGTCGTAAACGTAGATATCCGCTTCCGGCAGCGCCCCCCGGTAATCCCGGACGACCTTGCCGATGGTGCCGCTTTCGTTATAACACGGTATCAGTACTGCGATCCTGCTCATAAAAACTCCTTCTTCGCTCAGTGCATACAGGGTCATTATAACATACCCTATAGCAAATGAAAAGCAGAGCAGGAGAAATACGAAGTTTCTCCTACTCTGCTTCGCCGATCCTTATATCTAAGGAACTGTATCGCCGCTGCTGGCGCTCATTGCGGATCATCTGCTCCACCGCGGCGTCGCTCCCCACGATGGCCACGCAGTTGTTCGCCCGGGTCACCGCCGTATACAGGATATTCCGGTTGAACAGCATACGGGGGCCGGAAAGCAGCGGCAGCACGACGGCCGGGTATTCGCTTCCCTGGGACTTATGTACGGTGATGGCATAGGCCAGTTCCAGTTCCTCCAGTTCACTGAACGGATAATGGACTTTGCGTCCCTCGTCAAATTCCACCATGACCTGCTCGGCGAAAAAGTTGATCTCCCGTAAAATGCCGGTATCGCCGTTGAACACGCCCACGCCTTTGTCCACCGGCAGGTTATGGGCGCCGGTGACCTCCCATTCCAGCTGATAATCATTCTTTATCTGCATGACCTTGTCCCCTTCCCTGAAAAGGATGCCGCCATGCTCTTTCTCCCGCTTATCCGGGGACGCCGGGTTCAGATACCGCTGCAAAACGCTGTTTAAGTTTTCCACGCCCAGCTCCCCCTTCCTCATGGGGGTGAGCACCTGGATGTCATAAGCGGACGCGTGGACATTCTTCGGCAGGATGTCCCGTACCAGGGCGATGATCACGCCCAGTATATCTTTGCTCTGATACCGTTTCAGGCAGAAAAAGTCGGTGGTCTTCCGGTCCAGGTCCAGCGGCTCCCCGTCGTTGATCTTATGGGCGTTGGTGACGATGGCGCTTTCCATGGCCTGTCGGAAGATCTTGGTCAGCTTGACCACGTTGAAGCAATGGGACGCGATGATGTCTTTCAGCACATTTCCCGGCCCCACCGATGGCAGCTGGTTCACGTCGCCCACCATGATCAGCCGGGTCCCCGGAAGGATCGCCTTGAGAAGGGCGTGCATCAGATGGATGTCCACCATGGACATTTCATCGATAATAATGGCGTCCGCCTCCAGCGGATGGTCTTCGTTGCGCTGGAACTGGCTGCCTGCCGGCGCGTCCGGTCCGCCGGACAGCTCCAGCATGCGGTGGATCGTCTGGGCTTCATAGCCTGTGGCCTCGGTCATCCGCTTGGCCGCCCGTCCCGTAGGCGCCGCCAGCCGTATCTCCATGCCTTCATTCTCAAAGAAACGGATGATGGCGTTGATGGTCGTCGTCTTTCCCGTTCCCGGGCCGCCGGTGATGATGAGCACGCCGTTTCGGGCCGCCTCCAAAACGGCCGTCTTCTGCATGTCGTCCAGTTCCATCTCCCCGTCGGCTTCTATGCGGCCGATCTGGCGCATGGCCTTCGCGTAATCCATATCATAGCGGATGTTCAGCCCCTTTAACAGGCGGGCCGTATTCAGTTCCAGATAATAATAGACCGACGCGTAGACCGCCGGCGTCTTTTCACCGGTGTCCGCGTCCTCGATATTTTTGATGACGATCTTTTTGTCGATGGACAGATCCATCAGACGGCGTTCCACCTGATCTTCCGAAATCTCCAGCATATGGGCCGTCTCCCGGAGCAATTCCGCAAGGGGCAGGTAGGTGTGGCCGTTTATGCTGGCCTGGAGCAGGGTGTAGATGATCCCGCTGCGCACCCGGAAATCGGAATCGCTGCCGATCCCCGCCTTTTTGGCGATCTCGTCCGCCAGCCGGAACCCGATGCCGGTGATATCCTCCGCCAGCCTGTACGGATTTTCCCGGATCACGTCGTAGAGCCGGCTGCCGTATTCATTGTAGATCTTCACGGCGTAAGCGGTGGTGATGCCGTATTTGGAAAGGAACATCAGGGCATGGCGCATGCCCTGTTTTTCATGGAACTGCCGGCAGATCTCGATGGCTTTGCCCTCGCTGACCCCCTTGACCTCGGCCAGCCGTTCCGGTTCGTTCTCAATGATATGGAACGTATCTTCCTTGAACTTGGAGACGATG
>CALWEE010000235.1 GCA_944376975.1 uncultured Lachnospiraceae bacterium | reverse complement strand
TTCCTTCGCCGGCCAATATGAGCTGACGCAGCGGGCAGCCGCCCAAAAGGGTACAGCCATACCCGGCCAGAAGCATCCCGAGAAAATTCCAAAGGCCGTCGGCATGGGCCACCGGCTGTCCGGCAAAGCCCGGGTTAAAATTCCCCATGAGCAGGTTCGCCGCCAACGCCGCCGCCAATATCGCGGCGAAGCCGATCAGAAGCTTGGGTTCTCGAAACAGGATAAAATCACGGATGCCGCCCACCATGCACAGGCGGGTACGCTGAGCCAGGGCGCCCACAGCCAGACCGGCCGCCAACGATATGGCCACCGCTGCGTGAAGTCCGCCCGGACCGCCGTCTGCCGCCGTAAAATAGATAAATGGCGGCGCGGCCAGCAGCAATATGAAAAGGGCAGCCTGGATGGCCGGAAAGACCAGTCCTTCCGCCCGGCTTTGTTTATAACTGCGTTTCAGGGAATAGCCTCTGTTCAGGAACAGGACGCCAACCCCGATACCAACCGCGAACCCGGCCAGTCCGACCAGGGCATTTCCGTCGCCGCCGGCGATACGTAAGATCATGCGGAATGGACATCCTAAAAACACAAGACATCCGATCATGACGAAAAAGCCCAGGACAAAACGGGTCATGGCGGAAGAACCGCCTTTCGGCGCGAACTCTTTATGGATACACGCCATAAAAAAGGCGCCGAATACCAGACCGATGATCTCCGGCCGGATGTACTGGACATTTTCCGCCCGATGCAGACCCAGAGCGCCTGCCGTGTCTCTGATGAAACAGGCGATACAAAAACCCATATTGACAGGATTGCCGAACCAGACAAGCGCGGCGGCGATCAGGCCGATCAGGATCCCTGCCAGTCCGATCTTTAATCTTTCATTTTTCACAATACAGCCTCCTTCGTTGTTCTTCTTCTATTTTAGCATATCTTTTCCCATTGTCCGATTCATTTATCTGTATATCTTGATTTATTTATTGAAATTATCTATAAATCTTTTATAATAGGTTTATGATCTTTACGAAACGGAGAAGCATATGAACACGAACACAGACTTCATTTATTTTGACCAGGCGGCCACGTCCTTTCCCAAACCGGAAAACGTCATCGACGCGATGGTCTATTATATGGAACAGGTGGGCAGCAACGTAAACCGGGGCAGCTACGCCTCCGCTTATCAGGCGGAAGATACGGTCTATTCCGCCAGGGAGGCCCTTGCCCGCTTTTTCAACGGCGGCGACTGCAAAAACGTGGTCTTTACCGCGAATATCACCGAAAGCCTGAACATGATCCTGAAAGGACTTTTGAAACCCGGAGACCATGTGCTCGTATCTTCCATGGAACACAACGCGGTCATGCGTCCCCTCGTCCAGCTTAAACGATCCGGCGTCACCTTCGACCGGATCCGCTGCGACGCCGATGGCTGCCTGGACCCTTCCTGTCTGCGAAGATATATAAAGCCCCATACCCGGGCCGTTGTCATGACCCACGCTTCCAATGTGTGCGGCACGCTTTTGCCCATCGAGGCCGTCGGCCGGTTCTGCCGGGAAAACGGACTGATCTTCATCGTGGACAGCGCCCAGACCGCCGGCCTTTTCCCCATCGACATGGAACAGTCGCGCATTGACGCCCTGGCGTTTACCGGCCATAAAAGCCTGCTCGGCCCCCAGGGGATCGGCGGTTTTATCCTGAAAGAACACCTGATCGGCCAGATCGAGCCCCTCATCGCCGGCGGCACCGGAAGCCTTTCCCATACCGAGGAAACGCCGGATTTCATGCCGGACCGGTTTGAAGCGGGCACCTTGAACCTTCCGGGTATATACGGCCTTTACGCGGCCCTGTCGGTTCTGGAAAAGAAGGGTATCGGCCGCATCCTGGAACATGAACTTGCCCTGACCCGACGGTTTATCGAGGGCATACAGGATATACCGAAGATCCGCCTGATCGGCCGGCCCCATACCAACGGGCGGGCTCCGGTGGTATCGTTGCAGGTCAAAGGCGAAGACCCGGCCCGGGTGGCGTTCCTTCTGGATCAGGAATACCATATCCTGACCCGGGTGGGCCTCCACTGCGCTCCCTCCGCCCATCAGACGCTGGGCACCTTTCCCACAGGCACGATCCGTTTTTCTTTCGGTCGCGCGAACACATCTGCCGAAGTGGACGCGGCAGTCCGGGCTCTGGAGGTGATCTGTCATGGAATTTAGGCAGCTTGAAGCCTTCGCGGCGGTGGCGGAGCAGAAAAGTTTTTCAAAAGCGGCCGACTATCTGTTCATCTCCCAATCCACCGTCAGCTCCCATATCAAAAACCTGGAAAACGAACTGGGCCGGAAACTGTTCCAGCGCACGACCAAAACCCTTCGGCTGACGCCGGAGGGGGAGACCTTCCTCCAATACGCCCTCCGGATCATCGACACAAAAGAAGCCGCCGTCAGCGCGGTAAAAGGAAGCGGCGAAACCCTTCTGCACATCGGCGCTTCCACCATCCCATCCGGATATCTGCTGCCCCGCGTGCTGAGCGGTTTCCGCAGATCCCACCCATCCGTCTACTTCGATATCCGTCAGGGCGACAGCCAGGAGATCGAGGAGCGGATACTTGACGGGACCATCGATCTGGGACTGATCGGCGAAGCCCATCCGTCTTCCCAATGTGTCAGCATCCCCTTCTGCGCCGACCGTCTTGTCCTTGTCACGCCGGCCACCGACTCCTATCTGGAGCTGAAAAAAGCGGCGCCGGACAGCAGGCGCCTGTTGGAAGAACCGATCATCGTCAGGGAAGCAGGATCCGGCACAAAAAAAGCCGCCGACCGATACCTGGAAGAACAGGGTATCCATCGGCAGCAATTAAACGTGGTCGCCCAGATCAATGACCTGGAATCGATCAAGCAGATGATCGTGGCGGGGATCGGCGTTTCCATCCTGTCCCACTTCTCCGTTTCCGACCTGGAAGCCCGCGGGCAGGTGATCGTCTATCCGATGGAGACCGCCATCA